>CAJBXY010000121.1 GCA_903959665.1 uncultured Solirubrobacterales bacterium
ACGCCTGATTGACGTTGGCTACATCGAGCGTGAAGGCCGCGCGCTGGTACCAACCGAGAAGGGGATGAACGTCATTCGTCTGCTTGACGGCCATCCGCTGACTCAGCCGGCATTGACCGGCGAGTGGGAACATCGCCTCAGTGAGATTCAAGAGGGAACCGAAACGCGCAAGAAGTTCATGGCCGACATCAAAGAGTTCGCGGTCGGCACGATCAGTGAGCTCGACACGAAGCTCAAGGACGTCAAGATTCCGCGCGCCAACCTCGGGCCCTGCCCGGTCTGCGGCGCCGACATCATCGAAAATCGCAAGGGCTACTCGTGCTGGGCGCGTGAAGATCCAGGCTGCGGCTTCGTGATCTGGAAGGGCAAAGTTGGCAAGCAGCTGCCGGCGGCGATCGCGCGCGAACTGATCACCACCGGCCGCACCGAAAAGCAGGTCGCCGGCTTCAAGGGCCGCAGCGGCCGCTCGTTCCGCGCGAAGCTGGCGCTGCAGCAATCCGATGAAGGCAAGTGGCGCGTTGAGTTCGACGAGGCCTGGGCGAAGGAGGGTGCGAAGGCGCCAGCCGCCGAGGACGCAACCGCCGACGCCGACGCAATCGCCGAGGCCGAGGCCGCCAAGGCTGCAAAGACCGGCGGCGACTCCGCCGACGAGGCCGCTTGAGCCTGCGCCCTAGGCGCGTCAGTTTTTCCCGGTCGGCGGCGACCATCTTCTAGTGCCGCTGAAACTGATCACAGGGCCGGTTAACTCCGGCAAGGCCGACCTCGTGCTCTTTGAGGTCGGGGCTGCAGCAGACGCGGGGCTCGATCCTGTGCTCGTCGCGCCAACCCTTGCCGACGCCGACCTGCTGCGCCGTGATCTCGCGCGGCGTGGCGTAACACACGCCGTGCGCGTAACCAGCTTCCGTGGCCTTTGGGAGCTGATCGCGCGGCGCGCAGGGTTCGACCCGCGGCCGCTCTCCGCGTTCGTTCTGCAGCGGATCGCACGCGTCGTCGTCGATGAAACCCTCGCCAGCGGCCAGCTAGCGCTGCTCGAAGCTTCCGCCCAGAGCGACGGCTTCGCCGCAGCGCTCGCGGGTCTGGCGGACGAGCTCGGTGAGGTGCGAGCCACTCCTGCGCGCTTCGCTGAGGCAATGAATGCGTGGGACGCGAGTCCAGACGGCCGCGGCGGCTACGGCGCCGAGCTCGCGATCCTATTCCGCGCGTACCGAGAGCGACTCGAGGCGATCGGCGGGCGCGACGAATCTAGTTACGTCGCGGAGCTGCTCGACACGCTCGCGCAGGATCCGGGCCGCTGGCGTAAGACGCCGGTCGCGTTCTACGGCTTCGATGATTTCGAATTGCGCCAAGTCGACACGATCAGGATGCTCAGCGAGGCCGCCGATGCGCCGCTAACCGTTTCGTTTCCTTATGAGCAGCGCGCCGCCTTCGAAGGGCGAGAGCGGATCTTTGGCCAGCTGATCGAGCTGGCTGATGGCTCGGTGACCAACTGCGAGGCGAGCAAGCAGCACTATTTCGAGCCGAGCGCCGATGCGCTCTACTCGCTTGAGCGCGCACTCTTTGAGCTGGCTCCGGTCGAGATCGACCCGGGCCAAGCTGTGGAGCGCTTCGAAGCTGGCGGCGAGCGGGCTGAGATCGAGCTGGTCGCGGCCCGGGCTGCTGCGCTGATCGGCGCTGGCGCACCGCCGGAGCAGATCGCGGTCGCCGTTCGTGATCTAGATCAGTCGGCGCCGCTGATCGAGGAGGTTTTCGCCGCTGCCAACGTCGCGATCGCGATCCGCAAGCGGGTCAAGATTGGGCACACGGCTCTCGTGCGAGGAATTCTTGCCTTGCTCTCGTGCGCGCTCTGCGAGGACCCCCAGTCGGTGAAGTCGGGCGCTCTTGTCGTCGCGCTGATCGGCTGGCTCAGGACGCCCGGCGCCAGCGACGCGAACTACTCCTGGCAGATCGACCGCTTGGAGCGCGAAAGGATGCGCGGCGGCCTAACCAGCCTGGCCGAGGCCGAGCTGAAGTGGCTCGAAATCACTGGTTTTGATGCGAACTACGCGCTCGAGTCGCTCCGCTCAGCCTTCGCTGAGGGTGAGCAGGCCGGTTACAGGCGGGCAGCCGAGCTCGCCCGCCGCGTGCTCGCCAGCAGTACCGGCAGCGGCGAAGGGGACGCGCCGATCCTTGACCGCGAACAGCAGCTCAATGCTGAGGCGCTCGGCGATCTGATCGTCGCGTTCGATGAGCTCGATTGGCTCGTCGAGAAGCAAAGCGCCTTCGCGCCGGAGCTTCACCGAATGCTCAAAGAGCTTTCCGATCGCGAGCTTTCCGTCGGCGAGTCGCTTGCCGCGGGGGCCGTCAGCGTCGCCTTGCCGCTCTCGCTGCGCGCGCGCCGCGTCGAGACGTTGATCGTCGCGAGAATGCAGGAGGGCCTCTTCCCCCAGCGGGGAGCGGAAGACCCATTTCTTGACGATGCTGCGCGGCGCAGCATCAACCGGGCAGCGCTCGACGCTGGCTTGAGCGCGCTCTGGCCTAGTAGCCCGCCCGATCGGATTGCCGCCGAGCGGCATCTGCTTCACGCGCTGCTTTCGCGGGCAACGAAGCTGCTGATTTACAGCCATCACGTCCGCACCGACGCCGGCGACGCGGCTAACGCTTCGCTCTTCCTTGACGACATTGAGGATCTTTTCGAGCCGCAGCCGGATCTTTTCAAGCGCGCGCTCGGTCAGATCGACTGGCCCGGCGATGACCGGCGTCTGGCCCCGAGCGACTACCAGTTAGCGCTGGCCGCATTGCCGTCGCTGAGGGCGCCGGAGCAGCCCTATCAGCTCTCCAGCCCGGAGGCGATCGAGGCCCTGAGCGCTCGCGGAGTTTGGTCGGCGACCTCGCTTGAGCGGTACCTGCGCTGCCGTATGGCCTGGCTGGTCAACAACTTCCTACGACCGAGGGACCTCGAACCGGACGCCGACCAGCTCGCCTATGGGGGCGCTGTTCACAAGCTGCTCCAGAGGCTCTTCGAGCGCCTGCACAAAGATGGCACGCGGCTTACCGATGCAACGCTCAGCGATGCGCTTGAGCTGATCGATCCGATCCTCGCAGGGATCGAACCCTTCTTTGCCGACCCACTAAAGGAACAGATTCAGCGCCGCGGCATCAAGCGAGCCGTCGCGGCCTACCTCTCAGAGGCGGCAGTCTCTGGCTCAGAGTTCACGCCAGATGACTTTGAGCTGAGTTTCGGAATGCTCGGCGAAGAGCCAGCCGACCTCGGCGACGGGCTCGTCCTTAGCGGCAAGATCGATCGCGTCGACGTTCACGGCGATCAGGCAATCATCATCGACTACAAGACTGGATCGGTTTCGAAGAATTGGCCTGCGGCCAAGTGGATCTCAGAGGGCGTGATCCAGAACGCCCTCTACGCACTCGTCTACGGGGCGCGAAACCCGAAGGGCGACGTTGTGGGCGCGCTCTATCAGCCGGTTCGCGTAGGTAAACCCGATGATGCACGGCCGCGCGGCGCGCTTGTTCGCGAAGCCGACGAGGAACGTTCAAGGATTGTTCGAACCGACCGCATCGACGAGGATCAGTTTGCCGAGTTGCTGCTTGAAGCGCGGGCACTCGCGGTCGAGGCGGTCAAAGCGATCGGCCGCGGTGAGCTCCAGCCCCAGGACCCGAAAAAGTGTTCATATAGTCGCGATGGCGGTTGCGCCTTCCCGGGGATCTGCAGGAGCAAACCGTGAGCGCCAGCGAGCAGCCAGCACAGCTCTACGACGGTGAGCTGATGCTCGGCCCCCACGGCGAGCTGAACGCCGAACAGGTAGCCGCGACGCTGGAGCGTGAGCGGCCGCTGCTGCTTGAAGCCAGTGCCGGCGCCGGCAAGACACTCGTGCTCGTCGAGCGGTTCGTCCGCGATGTCCTTGAGGGCGACAGCGACGGCCATCTGCTGGAGTGCGATCAGATCCTTGCGATCACCTTCACCCGCAAAGCGGCGGCCGAACTGCGAGAACGTATCCGTCGCCGCTTCGCTGAACTCGCGCCCGGGAATCAAAGGGCGCGAGAGGCAGTCGCCGCGCTCGACGGGGCTTGGATCTCGACGATCGATGGCTTCTGCGCTCGGTTGCTAAGGCGCCATGCGTTGCTCGTCGGTGTAGACCCATCGTTCGTTGTCATCGATGAGGTCGATCTGATCGGTTATCGCAACGCTGCATTTGGTGAGGCGGCGGAACGAGTGCTCAGCGGCGACCGCGCGGACCAAGCGCTCGAATTGTTCGCGGCCGACTGGTACGACAAGCTGAAGACGGAGATCACGCGCATCTACGATCAGATGCGCAGCGCAGGAAACAGTTCCCCGCGGCTGGGCAAAGTTGAGGATGGCAGCGATCACGAAGGCTGGGTGACGCTGCTCGATGAACTGCTCGTCGCCTATGGCGAACAGTTCGCAGCACTCAAGCGCGCCGACGGTGGTTGCGATTTCGCCGACGTTGTCTTCGCGGCGCGGGATCTTCTCGTTGACCACCCAGCGGTCGCTGCGAGCTACCGGGAATCCTTCAAGCGGATCCTGATTGACGAATTTCAGGACACCAACGGTCTTCAGCTCGAGCTCTTTGAAGCACTTGGAATATCGGCTCGCTTTCAGGTAGGCGACCCACTGCAGGCGATTTACGGCTGGCGGCACGCCGACCTCCAGCTCTTCATCGATGCAGCTCTGGCACACGAGCTGGACGGCCGCCGCCTGCGCCAGACCCACAACTACCGCTCTCGCCCTGAGATCTTGCAGGTGATCAACGCTGCATTCTCGGAGGTTCACGTCGCAAGCGGGGTCGAATGGACTGCGATCGCCGGTGGTAGCGACGACGAGCCGGTAGGCGATCCTCCTTACGTAGAACTGCTTTTCACCGATTCGGTTGCTTGGAAAGGCGATGATCTCGCCGGCGACAGAGCCGAGGCACGCCTGGTCGCCAGTCGCATCAAGCGACTGATCGACAGCGGTGAAGCCGGTCAGGGTGAGGTCGTTGTTCTGATGGAGAGTCGCTCGGCGATGTCGACCTACCGCGAAGAGCTGTTGCGGCTCGGGCTCGACGCCGTCTCCGATGGAGGCGAGAACTGGTGGCAGCGGATCGAAGTTGTTGATCTTCTTGCCCATCTTCGTCTGCTCGCCAATCGGGCAGACGAAGGAAGCCTCCTCGCCGCGCTGCGTTCGCCGCTCTGCGCGATCGGCCTCGACGCGCTGGCGTTGATCGGAGGCGAGAAGGCGCGCGATCAGGTCCGAAGCATGGACCAGGCCTTCGAGAACTGCGCCGCGCTCGAGCGCGAACCGGGATCGCCAGCCGCGGCGATCTGCTCAGCCGATCATCAGAAGTTGATCGCCTACCGCCAGCTGCTTCGTGACTGGACCCCGTTGGCTCGCGAGCTGTCGGTTGGCGATCTGCTGGAGCAGGTGATCGACTCCAGCAGCTATGCCGCGATCCTCCTGGCTGGAGAGGACGGCGAGCAGAAGCTGGCGAATGTGCGCCAGCTCGCGGCGATGGCGCACGCTTGGGATCTGCGCCATGGAGCTAGCTTGAGGGCCTTCCTGGCTTGGGTCGATGAGGCCTCCGGCCCGTCGTCGCAGGAGACCGATGCTCCGGTTGGCGGGGCAATCGACACAGACGGTAAGCCAGATCCAGACGGCCCGGTCCGTCTGATGACGATCCATGCCTCGAAGGGCCTTGAATATCCGGTCGTTGTGGTCCCCAGGCTTGGCGGTGGTGTGAGGCGCGACGACGCGATGATCCGCGTTGAGGGCAATCAAGTTTCCTGTTCGCTGAAGGCTGCCGGCAGCGATGGAAACCCCGCTGCGATCGGACCGTACGAGGAGATGAAGGCGGCCGCGGAGTTGAAGGGGCATTACGAGCGCAGGCGAAAAATTCATGTAGCGATCACGCGCGCCGAGCGCCGGCTGATTCTCTCCGGCACGGGGAAGAGTTCCGGCCCATGGAACGTCGACGAAACAGCGACTCGCTCCGGCTGTCTGAGCTGGATGATTCCGGGGCTGCTCGGCACCAACGCGGTGGAGATCCTCGAGCAGGGGGGCGAGCAGGTAATCAAAGTTGAGGGCGACGGTGCCGCCGGGCTGCTGCAACTTGTCGTCAGCGTGCCGGAACGGGCAGGCGAGCTATTTGAGGAGCCGCCGCGCTCGGAGACCGAGGCCTCCGACGGCCAAGAGATCCAGTTTCCGAAGCTGCCGGACGCCGCTGCGCCATCGATTCCAGTGCCCGCGACGATCAGCTATTCGCAGCTTTCGCGGCTCGCGGAATGTTCCTACCGCTGGTATCTGGAGCGCGTTGTTGGGTTGCCTGCTCGCGAGGAGGACAGCTCGAAAGATGATTCAAGAGGAGCTCGGGCACGCGGCACCTTGACCCACCAACTGCTTGAGATGCTGACCTTCGAGAAGCCAGAGAGAATCCCCAGCGACGACGAGATCAAGGCTGCCGCGCGGACCGTCGACGGCGCGCGCAGCGATCGTGACGCAATCGGCGACCAGCGCGAGATGCTCGAAGCGTTCGTTGCGAGTTCGCTCTGGGCTGAGCTCGCAGAGGCAAAGAAGGTTGAGCGCGAGAGCAACTTCTCGATTGAGATCGTTGCTGACGACAACACTCTGCCCGTCCTCACTGGAGCGATCGATGTGATCGCGCAGCTCGATTCGGCAGCGACGCTCGTAGTTGACTACAAGACCGACAGCGTCGGGAAAGACGAGGATCTCAGCGTCAAGGTTGAGGAGCGCTATCACCTTCAGCGAGACGCATACGCGCTGGCAGCGCTTCGACGCGGAGCCAGTGAAGTTGAGGTTGTCTACTACTTCCTCGCGCGGCCCGATGAGCGCATCAGTGCGACGTTTACGCGCGCTGAGGAGGCGGCGCTCGAGCAGCGGCTGCGCGAAGCGGCGATGCAGCTGACTGGGTCCGAATTCCCGGTTAGCGCTGCTCCGCACCGTGGGCTATGCCGCGGCTGCCCGGGGAGGCCTGTCGGCAGCGCCGCCGGGCTCTGCTCGCACAGCGAAGCTGAGACCAGCCGCGCGCGCTAGGGCGGTGGGCGCCGAAACGGCGCAGCGGCAGCCCTAAAAACCGCTTCCTGCCACTAGAATGCTCACTTCGCTTCGGGGTTGGCGGATGACGCGCTGCCCGCGGCGGTTTAGAGCAATGACGATGATCAAACGCCCAGGGCCTCAGGGCCTCTACAACCCCGCCAATGAGCACGATGCCTGTGGCGTGGCGATGGTCGCCAAGCTCGACAACATTCCGTCGCACAGGGTGATTGAGCAGGCGCTCGAGGCG
>CAJBXY010000122.1 GCA_903959665.1 uncultured Solirubrobacterales bacterium
TGAACTTGGTGCGCGCAGCGCCGAGCAGGCGAGCGAGATTGCCGCCGCCCGCGTCAACGAGCGCTACCTGCCGGGCGTAGCGCTGGACGAGGCGATCAGCGTGACCGAAGCAGCGAAGATGGATCTTGAGCACGCCGACGCCGTGCTACTGGCAGTGCCGACCGGTGAGCTGCCAGCCGTGATCGGCGAGATGGCGCCAAGGCTCGGCGCGGCCACCGGCGTTGTCGTCACCTCGAAGGGCTTGGTGCCGCCATCGGGCGATTTGCCCACCGCTTACTGCGCCGCTCGGATCGGCGAGCGCTCAATCGCTTGCCTCGGTGGACCCGGCCACGCAGCCGACGCGCTCGAGCATGGCGCCGCGCTAGTGATCGCTGGAGAGGACAAAGACTTCCTCGCCCAGCTTCGCCGCGCCTTTGCTGACGCCAACTTTGACGTGACTCTGACCGCTGACGTAACGGGAGTGGAACTGGCCGGCGTGGCTACCAACGCCGCCGTGCTGGCGGCGTCGACCGCCAGCGTTGCCGGCCCGAACGCCGCTGGCGCCGCAGCAGGCAAGGTCTTCTCTGAGGTTGCCAGTTACGCCGAGCAGCTCGGCAGCAAGCCTGAAAGCTGGACAGGGCTGGCCGGGGTCGGCGATCTAGTCGCTTCGGTCGTTGCCGCAGGTGGCCGAAACCGCCGCGCCGGCGAGATGCTCGCTGCTGGCGTTTCCGCGCAGGAGATCCGGCCTGAGATTGGCCAGGTCGCCGAAGCGCTCGATTCGCTTCCGTTGCTGGCTGAAGCATTGGCCGCGGCGCGAGTGCGCGCGCCGGCGATTGCGGCGCTCGCCGAGGTGGTCGCCGGCCAGAGCGACGCAGCCAGCTTTGCCGAGTCGATCATCGAACCGCGCCGAGTCGTCGGCGCACGCGTCGTCTAAGGCGCGCGGGTAGGCTCTGATGCGTGGAAAAGGAGGAGCTAGACCGCCGTTTCAGCGACTGCTATCGCGATCATCTTCGCGACGTTTACTCCTACTCGTACTACCGCGTTGGCAACCATCACGACGCCGAGGATCTAACCGAGCAGACTTTCCTGCAGGCCTACCGGCACTTCGAGCGGGCGCTGAGCGAATCGGACGGAAGGCCGCTGCGGCCGTGGCTGATTCGCATTGCCCACAACCTCGCCGCCAACCTTTACCGCGATCGCTCGCGCAAACCGCAGACCAATATCGATGCGATTGCCGAACCGGGCGCGCTGCACACGACCGAGCAGCTGGTCGAAGGGCGCGACGAGCTGCGGCGGATTCTCGATTCTGTCGAGGAGCTGCCGGACGACCGCCGCGAAGCGCTGATCATGCGCTTTGCGCTGGGAATGAACAACAAGGAGATCGGTCGCGCGCTCGGTCGCAGCGAAGGGGCGACGAAGGTGCTGCTGCACCGCGCAATCAAGCAGCTCGAAACTCTCGTTGGAGAACCTCAGGAGGTCTGAGCAGATGAGCAGCCAACCGAACCCGATCGACCTTGAAGCGCTGCTGGCTCAGGCGCTCGCTCCGGTCGATCCGCCCGAGCATCTGATCGGCGACCTCGAAGAGCGGCTGAACCGAATCTCGGGGATAGCCGCTGACGAGATTGATGCCTGGGAGGCCGGAGCGTTCCATGACCCGCGCACCTGGGTGCGGCCAGCGACGGCGCTTGCAGTTGGCACCGCTGCGGCCGGTGCGGCAGCGGTGCTTGGCGTGCGCCGCAAGCGCAGCCGCCAGCAAGCCGCTGCAGCCGGGCCGGTTCTGTTTGCGCGCAAGGCGCTTGACACGATCGGTAGCGAAGTAACGCGGCGCTTTGGCGGCTAGCCTGAGGCTGTAGACCGGGCAGAGCAGAAGGCCTGCCCGTCGCGAACTACGTCAGGCCCGCAATCACTTCAACCACAACCACCTGCTACCGCCACCCCTCTCGTGAGACCGCCGTCTCGTGCTCGGGCTGCGGCAAGCCGATCTGCACCGACTGCATGACGCCAAGCCCGGTCGGGATGCGCTGCCCCGACTGCGCTACGCAGAGCGGCAAGGCGCCACGGCTGCCGGTGCTCAGCGGCCAATCCGACAAGCCGGTTGTGACACTGACGCTAATCGGCCTCTGCCTGCTCGGCTACCTGCTCTCCGGCGGTTTTCCATTCGGCACAGGGCAGAACCAGATCTTTTACGACGGCGCACTGGCGGCAGCCCCGATCGGGGCCGGCGGGCAGTACTGGCGCCTCGTAACCTCCGGCTTCCTGCACGCGGGGCTGATGCACCTTGCCTTCAACATGATTCTGCTCTGGTTCATCGGCTCGCAGATGGAGCCGCAGCTCGGTCGCGCCCGCTTCCTGACGCTCTACGTCGTCTCGCTGCTCGGCGGCTCGTTCGGCGCGCTGCTGTTGTCGCCGAACGCATTGACGGTTGGCGCCTCGGGGGCAATCTTTGGCCTGATGGGGGCAGCCTCGGCGATCATCTACGCCCGCGGCGGCAATCCGCTCCAGAGCGGCATCGGAATGCTGCTCGTCTTCAACCTCGTCTTTAGCTTCGTGCTCTCAAACGTTTCGATCGGTGGCCACCTCGGCGGGCTTGCGGCCGGTGCTTTGGCCGGCGGCGCGTTCGTGATGGCCGAGAAACGCGGTCAGCCGGCGATCGGCTGGGCGGCCTGCGCGGGAATCGCGCTGGTCGCGGTGGTTGGTTCTCTGGTGCTGGCGGCGGCCTCGGTCCCCACCTTCATCGGCTAGATCAGCAGATCGAGCGCCGGGCCTGGCGCCAGCGGCACAACGTCGGGGTGGAGCACGTGGGCGATTATCTCAAGCCCATCAACGAGCCTTGGCCCGGGGCGCGAGAAGGTCGCTGAACCGTCGATCGCGACGATCCGCTGCGCGCCGGTGGCGACGAGCTGCTCGCGGTGTTCCTCAGCCGATTCCAGTGCGCCTGCCGCGTCAATGCCACAAGGCATCACAAAGATCACCTGCGGTTCCGCTTCGATCACGGCATCCCAGCTGCTCTGCGGCGAGGGCTCGCCCGGCATACCGAGCAGGTCAACTCCGCCGGCGATCTCGATTAGTTGCGGCGTCCAGTGGCCGCCGATGAAGACAGGGTCGAGCCATTCGATTGCGACCGCGCCGATCATCGGCCGGTCCGCGACGGCGGCTTCGATCGCGTCAACGCGGGTGCGTTGGCTGGCGATCAGCGTCAGCGCTTCGCGCTCAGCGCCGGTCGCCTGCGCGACTGTGCGGATGTCAACCATCGTTTCGCCAAAGGTGTTTGGGTCGAGCGCGATCACCTTCGGCTTGCTTTCGATCCGTTCGGCGACGCTGACGACGTCGTCGTAGCTGACGGCGCAGACGGGGCAGAGCGCCTGCGTAACGATCAGGTCGGGCTCAAGCTCTGCGAGCAGTTGCTCGTCAAGCTGGTAGATCGCTTCGCCCTTGCCGGTGATCTCGCGCACCGCGGCGTCGATCTCGGCGGCCGAGAGGCCCGGTTCGAGCAGGTCGCGCGTCACCGCCGCCGCATCGGCCGCTTCCGGCGGCCAATCGCACTCGTGCGTAACACCAACTACCTGGTCACCAAGGCCAAGCGCGAAGCAGATTTCGGTGGCGTGGGGGACGAGGCTGACAATCCGCACGCGCCA
>CAJBXY010000123.1 GCA_903959665.1 uncultured Solirubrobacterales bacterium
AGCCGCCATTCATCGAGGCGACGCGAACGGTGCCGCTGTCGGCGGCGCGAATTGGCGTTCCGGCAGGAACGCCAATATCGATGCCGGGGTGGCATGACTCCCAGGAGCGACGCTCACAGAAGGGCGAAGTGATCGGCCCGTTGACCGGCCACACCATCGATCCCGAGCCTTGGCGGATCGGCCCGCCGTTGACCAACACGCCCTCAATCTTGGCCTGCGTTTCGATCATCTTCGAAAGCGCGCCCTCAAGCTTGCGGCGGTCACTCTTGACCCCGGCCAGCAGCGTCGCCTTGCGTTCCTTGCTCTGGTCGAAGCCACTGCGGGTGGAAACGAGCTCGCGCTTGATTGAGGCGACGGCGTCGCGCTTGACCTTGATCCGCGAAGTCACGGCCTGCTGGCGGCCTTCCAGCGTTCCAAGGCGGTTGGCGCTGACGGTCGCTTCGATCCGCGCCGCGCGCACGAGCGTAATCACGCGCCTGTCCTGCTCACCGATCCGCTGGAGGAACTCGCTGCGCTCGAGCAGTTCGGCGAAACCCTTCGAATCAAGAACGACCGAGATCAGTGTGGGCGCGTCGGCCCGGTAGAGCTCAAAGAGACGCTGGCCGAGAACGCGGCGGCCCTCTTCGAGCCGTGCCTTCATGACGACCTGGCGACGGCGCTGCTTGCGAAGCTCATCTTGAATCTTGGCCAGCTCTTTGGTTTCGCGGTCAAGGCCAACCTGAATCTCATCTTGGCGGCCCTGCAGTGTGTTGATCTTGCCTTGAAGGGCGTTGATCTTCGACTGCCATGCGGCGACCTGCGAGGTGAGGACGCTCTCGGTCCCCTTCTTAGCATCAACCTTCGACTGCGTCTTCTCAATCTTGTTCTTGAGGTTGCTGAGTTTGGCGTCGTTTGAGGCACCGAGAGAGCCGACGGGAACGACCGCCCAAAGGACGGCAGGAAGGATCGCCACGAGAGCGAGCAGGGCAAGGCGGGAGCGCATCAGAGCGCGGAAGCTATCGGTCAATTTGTTCATTGGCAATCACTGCAATCAGGCCTGCGAGGTGAGCTGACGGGCTCGCGCAAAAAAAGCGCTAACCAGGCGGCAATGCCCGGTATTCGCCCCTGAAGGCCGAAGCCTCCGTTGGGTCCCCCGCTCCCTCACGCATATCGGTGAGGAACTCGGCCTGATCGCAGGTTACCAAGGCCCTGCCGCTAGGCTTGGGAAGAATCTTGTTGAGTCGACCCTAAGGAGCACAAGTGGCCGGTCTAAGTGGGCGCATGTCAACCGTCATAAAAGCGAAGGTTTCAAAGGTTTTGGACCGCGCTGAGGATCCGGGCGAAACGCTCGACTACAGCTACCAGAAACAGCTTGAATCGCTGCAGAAGGTGAAGCAGGGAATCGCTGAGGTCGTCACCGCCAAGAAGCGCCTGCAGATGCAGTCCGAGAAGCTTGAGCAGTCGGTCGTCAAGCTCGACACGCAGGCCCGCCAAGCGCTCGCTCAAGGCAACGAAGAGCTGGCGCGCGAAGCGTTGGAGCGCAAGAACATCGCCCAGACCGAGCTGCAGTCATTCGACTCGCAGATCGCCGAGCTCGAGGGCCAGCAGCAGAAGCTGACCGACTCTGAAGCCAAGCTGCGCGCGAAGATCGAAGCCTTCCGCACAAAGAAGGAGACGATCAAGGCTCAGTACTCAGCCGCCGAAGCTCAGGTCCGCATCTCCGAGGCAGCGACCGGCGTAGGCGAAGAGATGGCCGACGTTGGCCTTGCAATGCAGCGCGCCGTCGACAAGACGGAGGACATGAAGGCTCGCGCCGCAGCGGTCGAGGAGCTCGAAGCGGCAGGCACCTTCGACGACCTGACGACGCTCGGTGACGGCAACGACGACATCGACCGTCAGCTCGCCGAGCTCTCGAGCGCCAGCGCCGTCGAAGACGACATGGCGCGGATGAAGGCCGAGCTTGACGCTGGAACGCCTCCAGCGGAACTTGAAGCAGGAGAGGAGCCAACGAAATGATTATCCGAATCGCTTCAGAAGACCAGTACCGGCTCGACGACGATGCGCTCGCCCGCGTGAACGAGCTTGACAACGCCGCCGTTGCGGCCGTCGAAGCCGGAGACCGCGAAGGCTTCCAGCAGAACTTTGACGCGCTGCTGGCTCTGGTTCGCACTGAAGGCACCGTCATCGCTGATGACGACCTCTCTGTTTCCGACGTGATTATTCCCCCCGACGACCTCAGCTTCGAAGAGGCCGGCGAGGAGTTCACAGGCGAGGGCCTAATTCCAGACTGAGCCGGCGATAGTTCGCCGCCAGGCTCGCGCCAATGCTGCCTAACTCGTTACGCCGTTGCTTCGTAATCGGCAGTTTTGCTCTGACGATCGCGATCCTCGCAGGCTGTGGGCGCGCTGGCGACGCAGGCACCAACGGTTCATCGGGCGCGCAGGCAGCGCCCGGCGAAACCGTCGCTGCTATTCCCAGCGCCGCAACGAAGAACACGACCCGCGTCTGGGCAAGCTCGCCGGCTTCGGTGGCGGCCTCGGCCGCGCGCGCCGTTTACCCCGGCTCGCGGCCAAGCCAGCGGCCACTTTCGGTAGTGCTCGCCGACTCGGCAAGCTGGCAGGCGACGATCGCCGGCGCGGTGCTGATGGCGGCGCCGCTGCACGCGCCGATGCTGCTGACCGAAGGCGCTGAGCTTCCCGCCGTCACGGAGTCGGCTCTCAGCTCGCTTTCGCCAACCGGCGCTGGAAAGGATGGGCCGCAGGTAGTGCGCCTCGGCGCGGCAGGCTCGCCGACGTCGCTGAAGTCGCTTTCAATCGGTGGCGACGACCCCTTCACTCTGGCGGCGCGCATCGACGCCTACCAGGCACGGGTCGCCGGGCGCTGGAGTAATGCCGTCGTGATCGCCTCGTCCGAATCGCCGGAGATGGCGATGCCGGCCGCTTCGTGGGCAGCGAAGTCGGGGGACAGCATCCTCTTCAGCGGCCGCGACGAGCTTCCGGCTGCGACTGCAGCAGCGGTCAAGGCGCACGGCAGGCCGAAGATCTACATCCTCGGGCCGAGCTCGACGATCTCCGAGAATGTTGCCCGCCAGCTGGCAGCGCTCGGCCAAGTTACGCGCGTCGGTGCGAAGCCCGCCAGCGCCAACGCGATCGCATTCGCCCGCTTCAGCGACGGCGACTTTGGCTGGGGAATCGTAGACCCCGGCCATGGCCTCGTCTTCACCAACGTCGCCGCTCCGTTGACGGCCGGCGGGGCCGCGCCGCTTTCGGCCAGCGGCAGCTACGGCCCGCTGCTGCTGGTTGGCCGCGACGGCAGTCTGCCTCCCGATGTTGCCGACTACCTGCGCGACATCCGCCCCGGCTACTCATCCGACCCGGTGCGCGGCGTTTACAACCACGCTTGGATAATTGGCGACCCGGCGGCCGTGACCGACCGCGCGCAGGCTACGATCGATAGCCTGCTGGAGATAGCGCCGGTAACGAAAGAGGCGGCAACCCGATGAGCGAATCGCAGAAGCCTTCAAACAACCCAACCCAGGCGCTCGACATCAGCGTCGATGACGTCCGTCAGCTCGTCCATGCCTCAACTCCCCACTTCTCGCTCCAACTGCGCAACCGGATCCGCCGCCTGATCGAGGACCTTCCGCCCGGCCACCCTGCGCGGCTCGAAGGCCAGATGCAGATCGCCCGTCTCGACGAGCTTGGCTACGACGGCGAGGTTCGCGGCCAGCAGAGCGAAGGGCTGGAACCGCTGGCCTGCGTCACCGATCCAAAACTGCGATAGCGGTCCGGGGCGATGGACGAGAGCCCCCAGCGCCCGGCCGGAATTGAAGGCAGCGCGCTGAAGGGACCGTTCCCGGTCGGTGCCTACGCCGAGATGCTGCGCGAGGAGCTGCGCGGCCGCTCACGACTTCAGCTCTTCGGTGAGATTTGGAACCTGAGGAAGACGACGGCTCGCGTCTATTTTGAGCTCCGTGACGCGCGCGGCGCCGTTCCGTGCGCAATCTGGACGAACAAGTTTGAGGCGCTCGGCGAGATTGGCTCTTCGCTCTCAGACGGCGCCCAGATAGTCGTCGCCGGCGGCCCCGACTACTACCCCGGCAGCAAGACTTCCTCACCGTCGTTCTCGTTCGACGTGACTGCGCTGCGAGTCGCCGGCGAAGGCGACCTGCTGGCGCAGCTGGCAGCGCTGCGGCGCCAGCTTCAAGCCGAAGGACTGTTTGAACCGCAGAAGCTCCTCGCGCGGCCGCAGCTGCCGCGCACAATCGGCGTCGTAACAAGCGAATCAGGGAAGGCGCGCGATGACATTCTTGCCGGGCTCCAGCGCCGCGGTTGGGCCGGGACGCTGGTCTGGGGGTTCGCCCCTGTGCAGGATCGGAAGGCGGCCGCGGCGATCACGCAGGCACTCACCGACCTCGCCGGAACCCAGCAGGTCGAGACGATCATCGTCGCCCGCGGCGGCGGCTCACTGGCCGATCTTTTCGCTTTCTGTGACGAGACGCTCTGCCGCACCGTCGCGCTGCTGCGCGTGCCGGTGATCGCCAGCGTTGGCCACCACACCGATCAGACGCTGATCGACGACGTCGCGGCCGAAAGCTGCTCCACGCCGACCCACGCGGCGGAGGCCGCCGTTCCGCTCGACATCAATGCGGCGCGTGCCGCACTGCGCGCTTCGACCGCCGCCCTCTCGCGCAACGCACAGGGAGCCGTAGTTGGCCGCGCCCGCGCGCTGGCAGCGCTAGCTCGGGTACCGGGAACGCACATCGCCCGCCAGCGCCGTGAGCTGCACCAGGACGCGCGCGAGTTGCGCGCGGCCGGGCAGCGCCGGCTGCTGCTTGAGCGCGAACGCTCAGCTACCGCCGCCGAGGTGCTGCGGCGTAAGGCGGTAGCCGGCGCTGGCCCCGACAAACTTGCCCGCCTGCGCACGCTTGAGGGCCTCTCGATCGCGCTCACCGCGCACGACCCTCGGGGAGTTCTTGAGCGAGGCTACGCGCTCGTTGACGACGGCGACGGGAACCTGATCACCAGCGCCGCGCAGGCTCGCGCCGCTAAAGATGTCCGCCTTCAGTTCGCCGACGACGCGGTTGATGCGAAGATCAAAGGCAGCGATGGCTGAACCTGAACAGAGCTACGAGCTTGCGACCGCCCGTCTTGAGGAGATCATCCGCAGGCTCGATTCAGGCGAGGCCGGGCTGCGCGAAACGCTGGAGCTCGTCAAGGAAGGGCGAACGCTGGTTGAGTACTGCGCTGGCGAGCTTGAAGCCGTAAGCCAAGGTCTAGACGAAATCAAGCTCGACGAGCTGATCGCGCGGCTCGAAGCGCAGAGCCCAGAAGCTGAGTAGTTGGCGATGACGACTTTCGACAAGCTCGCCGATCTGCCACTAACGATTGAGAGTCACAAACTCACCGGCCAGCAGGCAGATGTTTCGTCCGGCTTCCTGAGGATGACGACGACGATCAGCTTCAGCGGCGCTGGCGAGATCGGCAGCGGCGAGGACGTGACCTACGACAACGAGGATCACGAAGCGCTGCAAGCCTGGGGCGCGCCCCTGGCGCTTGCCGGTCAGTGGACGCTCGGCAGCTTCTGCGAGGCGCTCGAAGCGTTCGATCTTTTCCCGCAGCCGCCTCTCCGCGAGATCTCGCGCAACTACCGAATCTGGGGCTTTGAGTCTGCCGCGCT
>CAJBXY010000124.1 GCA_903959665.1 uncultured Solirubrobacterales bacterium
CAGTGGCAACTCAAGCGTCTCAAGGTAGTTCAGGTCCTCGCCAAGGATCGCCAGTGCGCGCGTGCGGTCCAAAACCGCGCCGTGGCCAGGAACGACATGCTCCGAGCGCTCTACGAGCTCGCGCAGCCGCTCCAGCGTGGCGCGGTAGGCGGAGCGCGAACCGCCATCGGAGATCATTGGGATCTCGACCGGGGATAGGTAGTCGCCGCAGATCAGCACCTCGGCCCAGGGAACGAAGATCGCCATTCCATCGGCGGTGTGACCATCGGCCGGGTAGAGCTCCAGCTCTTGATCGCCGATCTCGAGCACGCCCGGTACCGGCAGCGCCTGAACCTGCCCGAGCGAGAGCGGCGCTGGGCGCTCAACGTAGTTCTGCTCGTCAAAGGCGCGCAGCTCGCGCGCCGCCGCGCCCGGCTCAGCCTTTAGCCGTGCGGCGCTCGTTTCGCAGCAGCCGAGCGCGAGCCCCGGAAAGGCGAGGCGGCCGAGCAGGTGATCCCAGTCGGCGTGAGTAGCCAGCAGGCCGCTGCAGCTCCAGCCGACGTGCTCCAAAACTCCGCCGAGCGCCTCAAGCTCTTCCGGCAGCGGCGGCGAATCGACGACGAACGTTTCGTCGCCGCGGTGCACGACCGTGCAGTTCGTCTGCCAGTAGGCCGAGCGGCCGACTAGAACGTCCTCGTGTAGCGCGACAACTCGCACCCCGCTGTGCTTCCTATGCGGCGCCGAGCAGCTTCGCGGCGGCGAGCAGCGTCTTGACCTCGGCCGTCGGCTTCTTCTCGTTCGGCTCGAGCTTGCGCTTCGTGCGGTTGACCCAGATAACCGGAACCTTGGCCTTCAGCGCCGGCAGCACGTCGGCCTCGTAGCCGCAGCAGATGTGAACCCAATCCTTCTTGCCACCAACGCGGCGCGCGAACTCCTTGAAGTGAGCTGGCTCCGGCTTGTAAGAGCGAACCTGCTGAGCGGTCACAACGAGGCCGAACTCAAGCGGCAGGTAGCGGCGCGTCTCGCCGAGCAAGCGGTCATCGATGTTGGAGATCAGGCCGGTCTCAAACTTCTTTGCGAAGCGGCCGAGCTGCAGGTTCGTCTCTTTGAACGGGCGCCAGCGAAGGATCGAATCGGGCAGGAAGCCAGCGCGAGAAGGCTCCAGATCCCACTTGATCTCTTCGGCGATCTGCATTGCGACGCGGCGCAGAACCTCGGCATAAAGCTCGTAAGAGCCGCTCTCAATCTCGTGCTGGAGCTCAACGAAGCGGTCGAAGACAGCGTTCGGATCCTCGATCTCAAAGCCGCTGCGCTTGGCCTCGGTGGCAAACGCGGTCTTAACACCGGTCTCCCAATCGATCAGAGTTCCGTAGACATCGAAGGTGACCCATTTGGGTTTCTTGGGAAGTGGCATCGCGCTTAGTCTAGGTCGCGACGGGCAAGGGGCGCTCTCCGCTACCGTTCCGCCTCGCTATGGACCTTCTCGAATATCAAGGCAAACAGCTTTTCGCGCGTCATGAAATCCCGGTTCCATCGGGGATTCCTGCGCGAACGGTCGACGAAGCACTGGCCGCCGCCGAAAAGATTGGCTACCCGTGCGTGGTCAAGGCGCAGGTCAAGATCGGCGGCCGCGGCAAGGCCGGCGGCGTGAAGGTTGCGGCCAACGAAACCGAGGCACGCGAATACGCCGAAGCGATTCTCGGAATGGACATCAAGGGCTTCACGGTCCACGAGCTTTGGATTGAGGAGGCCTCCGAGATTGAGGCCGAGTACTACGCAGCGATCGTCTTCGACCGTTCTGCGCGCGCCGCGCTGGTGATGCTCTCAACGCAGGGTGGAATGGACATCGAGCAGGTTTCGGAAGATACGCCGGAGGCGATCGCGACTCTGCACGTTGATCCGCTGCTCGGCTTTCAGCCGTTCGAAGCGCGCCGTCTTGCCTTCGACGCCGGGATTGACGCCGACCTGATTCGCCCGATCGGCGATTTTCTCGCGCTGCTCTACGAAACCTTCGTCGCCGAGGAGGCGCTGCTGGTCGAAGTCAACCCGGTGATCATCACGCCGGAGCGAAAGGTCAGGGCGCTCGATTCGAAGGTCACGCTCGATCCCAGCGCGCTCTACCGCCACGAAGAGAACGCAAAGCTTCGCGACCCAAGCGACGAGGATCCTCAGGAGCAGATGGCGCGCGACCGCGGCCTCACCTACGTCAAGCTCGATGGCGACATCGGCATTCTCGGCAACGGCGCCGGCCTCGTGATGAGCACGCTCGACGTCGTCGCTCAGTACGGCGGCGAGCCAGCGAACTTCCTTGACGCAGGCGGAGGCTCGAAGGCCGACGCGATTACCAGCGCGGTTGAGGTGATCTGCTCGAACGACAAGGTCAAAGCCGTCCTTTTCAACATCTTTGGCGGGATCACTCGCTGCGATGAGGTTGCCAACGGACTGATTGAAGCCTTTGCGACGGCGAAGCCGACCGTGCCTTTTGTCGTCAGGCTCGATGGCACAAACGACGTCGAGGGGCGCAAGATTCTCGCCGACGCGAAGCTGCCTGGCGTGCACACGGCAGCGACGATGAACGAAGCGGCCGAGATGGTTGTCGCGCTGGCTAAGGGAGAAGCAGTATGAGCATTCTGGTTGGAACTGAAACTCGCCTCTGCGTCGCTGGCATCACAGGCAGCGAAGGACGCTTCCACACGCTCAACAACCGCGACTACGGCACTAACGTCGTCAGCGGCGTTACGCCTGGCAAGGGCGGCCAGGACGTTGAGGGGATTCCCGTCTTCAATACCTTCCACGCTGCCGCCGAGGAGAGCGGCGCGAACACGGCGATGATTTTTGTGCCGCCGCCGTTTGCGGCCGACTCAATCCTCGAAGCGGCCGACGCTGGGATCGAGACGATCATCGCGATCACCGAAGGGATTCCCGCCCACGATGAGCTGCGTGTCTACACGCAGATAAAGCGAACGCCGGGAGTGCGGCTGATCGGGCCGAACTGCCCGGGTGTACTTTCGCCGGGCAAGGCGAATGTCGGCATCATTCCGGCCTCGTTCTTCAAGGAAGGGAACATCGGCGTGATGTCCCGCTCCGGCACGCTGACCTACCAGATCGGCAACGAGCTGGCCCAGAAGGGCTTTGGCAACTCGTCGATCGTTGGGCTTGGCGGCGATCCAATCCCTGGCACGAGCTTCATCGACGTGCTCGAGATGTTCGAGAACGACGACCAGACTGAGCTGATCGTGATGAGCGGCGAGATCGGCGGCGACGCCGAAGAGCTGGCCGCCGAATACATCGGCGAGCACGTGACAAAGCCGGTCGTTGGCTACATCGCCGGTTTCACTGCCCCTCCCGGGAAGACGATGGGCCACGCCGGCGCAATCGTCTCCGGCTCAAAGGGAACTGCAGCA
>CAJBXY010000125.1 GCA_903959665.1 uncultured Solirubrobacterales bacterium
GCGGAAATACGGGCCACGAGCAATCCTTTCTCCCCTATTTCATTAGGGAAAAGTCGGACGAGCTCAGTGGCGCACTCCTCCCCTGGCGCCAACTGCGAACGTTACAATTGTCTTATTCCTCACCCTGAGGTAGAGCCTCAAGTAAGGGAGTTATTTCACAGTTATGGAACCTTGTCAAGGCGCGATCGCGAATTACCCGCCAGAGCGGGCAAAAACCCAGTAATTATGGGCGATTCAGGAGCGCTGCTGGAGGATGCCGTAGATCAGCGCGGAGGCCGCGGCACTGGCATTTAGCGAGTCAAGCTGCCCGAGCATCGGCAGTTTTATGAGCGCATCGCAGCAACTTGAGACTCGTGGGCGCAACCCGCTCCCCTCCGACCCCAGCACCAGCACCACGCCACCGCGGTAGTCGGGAGTGAGGTAATCGGTGGCCTGGTCGCCGCTGTCGGCGCCATAACACCAAGCGCCAGCCTTCTTGGCGTCCTCGAGGAATTCGGAAAGGTTGTTGACCTTGGCGATTGAGAGCCACTCAACTGCGCCAGCCGAGGCTTTACAGACGGCCGGCGTCACGTGCGCCGAGCGACGCTCGGTGATGATCACGCCGGTCGCGCCCGCGCACTCCGCTGTGCGGCAGATCGCGCCAAGGTTCTGCGGGTCCTGGACCTCGTCAAGGGCGATGATCAGCGGGTCGGGCTTAGCCAGCAGCTCGGCGGCGCTGACGTAGTGGTAGCCCTCAATCCGCGCGCAAACGCCCTGGTTACCGGGGCTTTCGCAGATCTTGTCGATCTCAGCGGCGCTGACGCGCTTGATCTGGCTGGCTTTGTCAAGCCAGTCCTCGCGCGAAGCGCTGTCGGTAGCCCACAGCTCCTTGATCCGTCGCCGGTTGGCGCGCATCGCTTCGTGAACCGCGTTGCGCCCATAGATGATCACAGTGCCACGAGCTTCGCACCATCGTCGCCGTCGCGCACTTCCCAGCCGAGCGCGGCGAGCTGGTCACGCAGTAGGTCGGCCTGCTCCCAGTCTTTGGCGGCGCGGGCGGCCTCGCGCGCTGCAAGCAGCGAAAGCGCCGCAGCGTCGGGCTCAGCAGCGTTCGCGTCGGCCGTGAGCAGCGTCTCGAGGCCAAGCACGGTCAGCATCTGCACAAGGTCATCGTTACCGGCGCCGGGATTGGTGGCAGCGTCGGAGAGCCAGCCGTGGAGCGCAGCCAGCGCGCGCGGCGTGTTGAAGTCGTCGGCCAACGCGGCAAAGAACTGCTCGCGATGGGCGGCAAGCTCGGGCGGAGAGTGGCCGTCGCTGAGCTGCGCTGCGGCGGCGCGGATCCGCCGCGCGCTGGTTTGCGCCTGCTCCAAGCTCTGATCGGAGAAGAGCAGCGGCTGGCGGTAGTGGCCGGAGACGAAGAAGAGGACCAGCGCGTCGCGCCCCCAGCGCTCAAGCACCGTCGCCAAAGACTCGATGTTTCCGACGCTCTTGGCCATCTTTTCGCCATCTAGCTGAAGCATTCCGTTGTGCATCCAGATCTGAGCGAGCTCCTGCCCGCGCGCCATCCGCGTCTGCGCGGCCTCGTTCTCGTGGTGGGGGAAGACGAGGTCGTTGCCGCCGCCGTGAATGTCAAAACCGAGGCCGAGAATCTCCTCGGCCATCGCCGAGCACTCAATGTGCCAGCCAGGGCGTCCACGGCCCCAGGGCGCGTCCCATGCGGTGTCTTCGCCCGGCTTCTGTGCCTTCCAGAGCGCAAAGTCGAGCGGATCCTGCTTCAGCTTGGCTCCCTCTCCCCCTTCGCCTTGATCGAGCGCGTCAAGCGAGCGGTGCGAAAGCTCGCCATAGGCCTCGTCGGAGCGGACGCGGAAGTAGACGTCGCCTTCGACCGCGTAGGCCGCGTCACGCTCGATCAGCGCGCTGATCAGGTCGATTATCGGGCCGATCGTTTCGGTCGCCAGCGGCTCCGAATCAGGGCGGCCGAGGCCGAGGCCGTCGGTATCGGCGATGTAGGCGGCCGCCATCTCGCTTGCCAGCAGCGCGCTCGCCTGCGGCGGCTCGCTGGCGTTCGCTGCGTCATAGATCTTGTCGTTGACGTCGGTGATGTTGGCAACGAAGGTCACCTCGTAGCCCTCGTGGGCGAGAAAGCGCTTCAGCAGCGAGTAGACGACGAAAGGGCGTGCGTTGCCAACGTGGATCCGGCCGTAGACGGTCGGCCCGCAGGCGTAGATCGAAACTTTGCCGGGATCACGCGGCTCAAGCTGAACCAGCTCGCCGCGGCGCGTGTCGTAGATCTGGATTGGGCGCACAGCGGCAATCTACGCCAGCGGCTAGGAACTGCGCAGCGTCGCAACGGCAACTGCGCCGGCGCCCTCGCCGCGGCCGAAGGAGCCGATCTGCTCGGCGGTCGTCGCCTTGACGTTCACGCGCGAGGCCTCAACGCCCAGAGCGCCGGCGATCTTCTCAACGATCTCCTCGCGGCGGGGGCCGATCTTCGGTTGCTCGATGATCACGGTCGCGTCTACGTTGACGACCTCAAAGCCGGCGCCAACGAGCATTCCAGCGACCTTGCTGAGGAGATCGATCGAATCGGCGCCGCGCCAGCGCTCATCGCTGTCGGGGAAGTGGGCGCCGATGTCGCCGAGCGCGGCCGCGCCCAGCAGCGCGTCGATTACGGCGTGGGTTAGAACATCTGCGTCGGAGTGGCCGTCGAGGCCGACTTCGGACTCAAACTCGATGCCGCCGAGAATCAGCGGCCGGCCGGCGACGAGGCGGTGCGAGTCGACGCCGAGCCCGGTGCGCGTTTCAGACACCAGAAGCCTTCACTTCAGCGGCCGCGCCAAGCAGCTGCTCGGCCAGCGCTAGGTCGGCGGCGGTCGTGACCTTGAAGTTCTCACTCTGGCAGCGCACGAGCCGCACGCGGCCACCGTCGGCCTCAACCAGCATCGCGTCGTCGCTGGCAGCAGCCAGCTCCGCTTCTGGCCGGCCGAGCGCTCGCTCCAGCGCCTCACGGCGGAATACCTGCGGCGTCTGAACCGCCCACAGCTCGGAGCGGGTTGGCGTATCGAGCACGCCGATCCCGTCGGCCGAGCGCTTGACGGTGTCCTTGACCGGGGCGGCGGCAATGGCACCATCCCATCTGCCGTCCTGGTCGAGCGCGGCGATGCAGGCCTCGATCAGCGCCGCGCTAACGAGCGGGCGGGCTGCATCGTGGACTACGACCACGTCGGCGCCTGGATCGGCCGCTGCGAGCGCGTTTAAGACCGACTGAGAGCGCGCAGCACCGCCGGGGACGCCGATCGTGCCCTGAGGCGCCTCAAAGCCCTCAGGGAGCGCGACGATGATCTCTCCTACCACTGAAACCTGCTGTAGCGCTTCGACGCTCCAATCGAGCATCGGCCGGCCGGCGAGCGGGACGAACGCCTTGGGCCCCCCGGACCCAAGCCGTTCGCCGCGCCCCGCAGCCACGACCAGCGCGACTGCCGTGGCCGACATCGCAGCAGGCCGCTTAGGCCTTGACTCCAGCCGACTTCGCAAGCAAGCCGTCGAGGTGCTCTTCGGCCTGCTCCTCGTCCATTTCAAGCGCGTACATCAGCTCCGAGGAGAGAATCTTCTTGGCCCGCGTGTACATCTGCTTCTCACCGGTCGAGAGGCCCTTCTCGTGCTCGCGGATCGCGAGGTTGCGAACGACCTCTGTCAATTCGTAAATGTCGCCGGTCTTGATCTTGTCGCGGTTGTGCTTAAAGCGGCGGTTCCAGTTCTTTGGCATCTCCGAGACGTCGTCCTGAATTACGGCCAGAACCTTCTTCACCGTCTTCGGATCAATCACGCGGCGCAGCCCTGCGATCGCTGCGTTCTCCGACGGAACCATCACCGTCATGTCGTTGTGGAGGATCTTGATCGTCAGATAGACGCGCTTCTCGCCGAGCATGTTGCGCGATTCCTTCTTCAGCACCTTGCCGGCGCCGTGGTGCGGATAGACGACGTTGTCGCCGCACTCGAACTCGATGTGCTCCAGAACGGGCATCTCGAGATCGTCAATTAGCTCTTCATTTGCTTGCGTGATGATGTTCCCCCCTTGCGTTAGCGGCTAGGGAATCATTCCCAAGCCACGCTTTTCAACCGATTAGGTACTTCAGCTCTGCATGTAGCGATCAACGAGGTTGATCTCCTGCAAGCGGCGCAGGCCCTCACGGATCTCCTTCGCACGCATTTCGCCCACTCCCTCGATGCTCTCGAGCTGCGCATCGCTCACGGCGAGCAGCTCCTCAAGTCCACCTGTGGAGGCAACGATGTTGGCGACGACCAGCTTCGGCAGCCGCGGAATGAAACCGAGGATCCGGTAGCCGCGCGGCGATACCGGGTGGTCGATCGTGTTGACCTTGCGGTCGTAGCCAAGCAGTTCGGCGAGGCGGCCGAAGTCGAGCAGGTCCTGATGGTCGATCCGGCCAAGCTGTTCGAGCGCCTGAGCGAAGTTGTCATCGCCGTCGTCAACGAGGTAGTCGTGGACGAGAGCGGCCTTGTCGGCGGCGGTGCCGAAGAGTGTTTCCTCAAGCTGCATCTCGATCAGGCGGCCTTCGGCGCCTAGCTCAACGATGTAGCTCTCGATCTCCGCCGCCATCCGCGTCACCAGCTCCGAGCGCTGCAGAACGGTGAGGACGTCATGGAGCGTCGCGCCGCCCTCAAACTCCAGCGCCGTCAGCCGTGTTGAAACCTGGTCGAGTCGCAGGCGATACTTGTCGAGCGTCGCGAGCGCTTGATTGGCCTTAGCCAAAACGGTTGGGATGTCCTCAAGGATGTACTTCGCCCCGTCGACGTAAAGCGAGACGATCTCGCGGCGCTGCGAGATCGCGATTACGAGCGAATCGCTTTGCTTGCTCACGCGCTCAGCGGTGCGGTGGCGCGTGCCGGTCTCAAGCGAAAGGATCGTTGGATCCGGCAGTAGCTGAACGTTGGCTAGGGCGATCTTCGTCGCGTTGGCGTTGAGGATGATCGCCCCATCCATCTTTGCGACTTGGTAGAGAAATGCTGGCGAGTAATCAATGTCAAGGCGAATACCGCCGGAGAACATGAAGCTGATCTCCTCCGGGTCACCGACGACGATCAGCCCACCGGTGCGCGCATGGACAACGTTGTCGATCCCTTCACGGAGCGCTGTTCCTGGCGCAACCATCTCCAACGCGCGCACCAGCGAAGTCTCTTGGCGCATAGCTGAATCTGCTGAATCTCCACCCGATTGACGCGCCATAAGGGCTCATTCTATCAGAGCCGCTGGCGATCGGGGCTATGCCGCGTTGCGTGCAGAGAGGCGCTCAGAGCCGATATTTGCGAGCTTTAGAGCCTCCCGCAGGCTTCCCGCGCGCTGCGGCGTGATGACCTCTGTAAGGCCGAACTTTTCTGCCTCCTGCTCACGCCTCAGGTGGTGAGCGACCGAACGAAGCTCGCCCGTTAGCCCGATCTCGCCGAAGGCGCAGAGCGGCTTTGCGCCGGGCGCACTTAGCGCCGTGCCACTAGCCGCGCTGGCGATCGCCAGCGCGATTGCCAGATCGGCCCCAGGCTCATCGACGCGCACGCCGCCGACAACGTTGACGAAGACATCGGCGCTGCCGGTTGAGAGGCCGGCGTGGCGCGCGAGCACCGCGAGCACGAGCGCAAGACGGTTTCGATCAACTCCGCTGCAGAGCCGCCGCGGCGGAACCATCTCGCTCGGGCTGACGAGCGCCTGAACCTCGACGAGCAGTGGCCGCGAACCTTCCATCGCTGCCAGCACGACGCTGCCCGGCGCGCGCGTTGCCTCACTGACGAAGCGTTCGCTGGCGTCGAGCACCTCGACGAGGCCGCCGTCGCGCATCTCAAAGACGCCGACGTCGTTGGTCGCGCCGAAACGGTTCTTGATTGCGCGCAGCGTGCGGTAGGTGCGCTCGCGCTCGCCGTCGAACTGGAGCACGCAGTCGACGAGGTGCTCGAGCACGCGCGGCCCAGCGAGCGAGCCTTCCTTCGTTACGTGGCCGACGAGCAGGATCGCCGTGTCGGTCCGTTTGGCTACCTCGATCAGCCGTGACGCCACTTCGCGCACTTGGCCGACCGTCCCTGCCGCGCCGGAAAGATCGGCGCAGGCCAGCGTTTGAACGGAGTCGACAACACAGACATCGGGGCGCTCCGCTTCGATCACGGCGAGAACCGCGTCGAGGTCGGTTTCAGCGAGCACCGGCACGTCGAGCGCGCCGGGGGCAGCGCCGGCTTCGAGCCGCTCGGCGCGCAGCCGAATCTGCGCAGCCGACTCCTCGCCGGAGATGTAAAGCGTGCTGCGCCCAGACGCGGCGATCAGGCCGAGCGCCATCGTGATCAAGGTCGATTTCCCGATCCCCGGCGCGCCTCCGAGCAGGACCATCGAGCCAGGCACAATGCCGCCGCCGAGCAGGCGGTCGAGTTCGGTGATTCCGGTCTTCAGCCGCGGCGTGCTGTCACTGGCGAGCTCGCGCAGCACGACAGGGCCGCCAGCGGCGCTGCGGGCGCCAACTGGGCGCTTGCCCGCTGCCCTAGTCGGCGCGCGCTCCTCGGCGAGCGTGTTCCACTCCTCACACTGCGGGCATTGGCCGTGCCACTTGGCCTCCTGGTGTGCGCAGGAGGAGCAGACAAAGACTGAAGCTGAACGGGCCACCTCGCGAGATTAGGCGCCGGAGGGGACGGCTTCGCCCCCTTCAGTCAGTCTTGCGGCGCGCGTTCGCAGGCCGTGAATTCAGCCGCGTTGTGGGCACCGTCGCAGAACGGCTTGTCCTCGGAGAGGCCACAGCGGCAGAGCGCGACGGGCCTGCCGGCAACGTCGTAGCGATTCCCGTCGGCATCTTCGAGCACAACCGGGCCGGTCACCTTGTATGGCCCGTCGTCACGAACCTTGATCACTACCGGCTCGTCACTCATGAACCTTCCTCTTCGTCTGCTTCGGGCGGCTCGCTGGCCGAATCGTCGCTTGGCTCGGAAGACTCGGCCTGATCGCCGCTGTCATCGCCATCGTCTTCGTGAGTCTGCTCTGCGGCGCCGACAGCGGCCGGTACCTTGAGCGGCTCGATCACCGTCAATGTGACCTCTTCCTCGGAGCCTTCCGGAGCAACCTCTACCAGCACCGTGCCGCCGGGCGTCAGCTCCGAGCGGAGCACGAAGTCGGCGAGTGGATCCTCGATGTAGCGCTGGATCGCGCGGCGCAGTGGCCTCGCCCCCATCGCCGGATCCCAACCCTTCTCGACCAGCAGATCTTTCGCCTCTTCGGTCAGCTCGAGTTGCAACTCGCGCTCGGCGAGCGTTGCGCGGATCCGCACCAGCAGCAGCTCGACGATCGTCTTGATCTGATCCTTCTGCAGCTTGTGGAAGACGATCACGTCGTCGATCCGGTTGAGGAACTCTGGGCGGAAGACCTTCTTCAGCTCGCCCATGATCCGGCCCTTCATGTCGTCGTAGCTGATCCCCGTCTCGTCTTCGGTGATCGCGAAACCAAGCGGCGTGTTCTGCGCGATCTCTTGAGCGCCGATGTTGGAGGTCATGATCACGATTGCGTGACGGAAGTCGACGGTGCGGCCCTGCGAGTCGGTCAGGCGACCGTCCTCGAGGATCTGCAGCAGGATGTTGAATACGTCGGGGTGAGCCTTCTCGATCTCGTCGAGCAGCAGCACGCAGTACGGCTTGCGGCGAACGGCCTCGGTGAGCTGGCCGCCCTCGTCGTAGCCGATGTAGCCGGGAGGAGAGCCAACGAGCCTCGAGACGGCGTGCTTCTCCATGTACTCCGACATGTCGATCCGCGTCATCGCGTCTTCGTCGCCGAAGAGGAACTGAGCCAAGGTGCGTGCCAGCTCGGTCTTGCCTACTCCCGACGGGCCGAGGAAGATGAACGAACCGGTTGGGCGCTTGGGATCCTTCAGCCCGGCGCGCGAACGGCGGATCGCCTTCGAGACGACCTCAACCGCAGCTTCCTGGCCAACTACGCGCTTGTGCAGCTCCTCTTCCATGCGGACGAGCTTGGCGGTCTCGGCTTCGGTCAACTTGAAGACAGGGATGCCGGTCCACATTGAGACGATGTCGGCGATCTCTTCCTCGCCGATCTTCGGCTTCGGACCTTCGCCCTCGCCGCTGCGCCACTCGTCTTCGAGCTCGCGCTTCTTCTGCGTTAGCTGGCGTTCGTCGTCGCGCAGGGCGGCGGCCTTCTCAAACTCTTGGTCTTCGATCGCGGCCTCTTTCTCGCGACGCGTGCGCTCGATGTCGTCCTCAAGCTCACGGTAAACGGGAGGAGCGGTCATCGTCTTAATCCGCATCCGCGAGGCGGCCTCATCTACGAGGTCGATCGCCTTGTCGGGAAGCTGACGGTCGGAGATGTAGCGGTCGGCGAGCTCGCAGGCGGCGCGCAGAGCCTCATCGGTTATCTCAACCTTGTGGTGCTCCTCGTAACGATCCCGCAACCCTTCGAGGATCTGCACCGACTCCTCGATCGTTGGCTGGTCGACGACGATCTTCTGGAAACGACGCTCCAGCGCGCTGTCGCGCTCGAGGTACTTGCGGTACTCGTCGAGCGTCGTCGCGCCGATCGTCTGCAGCTCGCCGCGGGCGAGCGCAGGCTTGAGGATTGAAGCAGCGTCGATTGCGCCCTCGGCGGCGCCGGCGCCAACAAGGTTGTGGATCTCGTCGATGAAGAGAATGATGTCGCCGCGCTGGGTGATCTCCTTCATCACCTTCTTCAGCCGCTCCTCAAACTCGCCGCGGTACTTCGACCCAGCGACGAGCGCCGCGAGGTCAAGCGTGTAGATCTGCTTGTCGGCCAAGAGCGGCGGCACGTCGGAGTTGATGATCCGCTGCGCGAGCCCTTCGACGACGGCGGTCTTACCTACGCCCGGCTCGCCGATCAAGACCGGGTTGTTCTTCGTGCGGCGCGAAAGGATCTGCATGATCCGCTCAATCTCGGTCTCGCGACCGACGACAGGATCCAGCTTGCCTTCAGAAGCCAGCCGCGTCAGGTTGCGGCCGAACTGGTCGAGCAGTTTCGATGACTTCTTGCCTTCACCTGAGCCGGAGCCGCTGGCGCCGGAGCTGCCCTCACCGGAGCTGCCCTGACGGCGGCCGCCGGGGCCTGAGAGCATGCGGATCACTTCGTTGCGGATCTTCTCCGAGTCGGCGTCAAAGTCGAGCAGGATGCGAGCTGCGACGCCCTCGTTCTCGCGCACCAAGCCGAGCAGGATGTGCTCTGTGCCAATGTAGTTGTGGCCGAGGCTGAGCGCCTCACGCAGAGCGAGCTCAAGAACCTTCTTCGCGCGCGGCGTAAACGGAATCTGACCTGAGGTGACCTCTTCGCCGGAGCCGACGATGCGGACGACCTGCGCACGGACGCGCTCGGTCGTGATGTCGAGGCTCTCGAGCACGCGCGCGGCGAGCCCTTCCTCTTCGCGCAGCAGGCCGAGCAGGATGTGCTCGGTGCCGATGTAGTTGTGCTTCAGCGTGCGGGCTTCTTCCTGAGCTAGGACGACGACCTGGCGGGCGCGCTCTGTAAATCGCTCAAACATCTTTGCGTGTCCTTCCTAAGAGGCTGGGTAGGTAGTCGGTTGAGGTGGTGGTCTAAGTTCTGACGCTGATCGTTTTCGGGGTCTCTGCAATTCCGCTCCTCACCCTACTTACCGGCCCTGACGGGCAGATCGATGAATGAGCGGTGAAGAAAAGCGGACATACCGCATTCTAACAGCGGCTAACCGGCCCCGAGCCGGCGCAAAGGCGCTCAGTCACGCATTGCTGGGAAGAGCACAACCTCGCGGATCGAGTCGCGCCCGGTCATCAACATCACGAGCCGGTCGATCCCCAAACCGACGCCAGCGGTCGGCGGCATTCCCTGCTCGAGCGCCTGGACGAAAACCTCGTCGTAAGGCTGCGACTCCTCTTCGCCGGCCTCGGCGAGGCGGACTTGATCCTCAAAGCGGCGGCGCTGCTCGTCAGGATCGTTGAGCTCGCTGAAGGCGTTGGCGAACTCCATCCCGTTGCAGAACGCTTCAAAGCGTTCGACCAGTCCGGGCTGGCTGCGGTGCTCTTTGGCGAACGGTGAGAGAGCGGTCGGGTAGTCGGTGATGAAGACCGGGTTCGTGATCGCCGGCTCGACGTACTTGCTGAGCAGATCATCAACCAGCGTCGGCCATGCGCGGTCCTCAACGTCGAGCTTCACTCTGTTGGAGGCGGTTATGGCTGCGACCAGCGCATCGCGCTCGCTCGCTTCGGCAATGTCGATCCCGGTCGCGTCTTTGATCGCCTGCGCCATCGGGATTCGTGGCCACGGCGCTGAGAAATCGATCGGGCCGTCGTAGGCGATCGCCGAAGCAATCCCAGTCACGAGCTGCTCGACGCGATCCATTGCGTCGCCATAGTCGGCGTAAGCCTCGTACCACTCGACCATCGTGAACTCGGGGTTGTGCTTCGTCGATAGCCCCTCGTTGCGGAAGTCCTTGCCGAGCTCATAGACGCGCTCAAGACCTCCGACGATGCAACGCTTGAGGTAGAGCTCGGTTGCGATCCGCAGGTAAAGGTCGCGGTCAAGCGTGTTGTGGTGGGTCACGAACGGCCGTGCGAGGGCGCCGCCGTAGAGCGGCTGGAGCACAGGTGTTTCGACCTCGATGAAGCCGTCGTCGTCGAGCGAACGGCGCAGCTCGGAGACGATCCTGGCGCGCGTGACGAAGAGCTCGCGCGCCTCCTCGTTGGCGATCAGATCCAGCTCGCGACGGCGGTAGCGCGTTTCAACGTCCTGCAGGCCGTGGTGCTTGTCGGGCGGTGGGCGCAGGCTCTTCGCCAGCAGCGTGAAGCCGGTCACGCGAAGCGTCAGCTCTCCACTGCGGCTGGAGAAGATTGTGCCGTCGATGCCAACCAGATCGCCGAGATCAAACTCGACCAGCTGCGCCATCGCCTCCTCGCCGAGCAGGTCGGCGCGCGCCTGCACCTGCATCCGGCCGCTGCGGTCGACGATGTCGAGGAAGGCCATCTTTCCCTGACCGCGGCGAGCGGCGAGCCGGCCGGCGATGCGATAGGCGTCGTCGCGCTCCTCTCCGGCCTCAAGCTGCTGCCATGGAGCTTGGGCCTCTGCGATCGCGATCACGCCGGGGAATTCGTGCGGGAACGGCTCGACGCCCTGTGCGCGGATTCGCTCCAGCTTCGCGCGCCGGGCAGCGAGCAGCTCGCTCGGTTGATCTGTCGGTTGGTCGCTCACTAGAGCGCCATCATGACGGTTTAGAGACCGACGTCGATCTTCGTGATCTTCAGCTTGCGCGCAGCGCCCTTCGGAACCGGCACTGAAACGACCGCGTTGCGCTTCTGGCCGATCAGCGCGCGGCCAACCGGCGACTCGTTCGAAAGCATCATCTCGGCCGGGTTTGCTTCGGCTGAACCGACGATCGTGAACTTCTGCGTCTTGCCCGTCTTCTCGTCCTTGAGGTGAACCGCGCTACCAACCTGAACGACGTCCTTGGAGATCTTCTTCTTGTCGATCACCTGCGCGTCACGGAGCCGCTCTTCGAGCTGCGCGATCCGCGCTTCGAGCATCGACTGCTCGTTCTTGGCGTCGTCGTACTCGGAGTTCTCGGCGATCTCACCAAATTCGCGCGCATCGCGGATCCGCTCGGCCACCTCGCGGCGACGATCGGTCTGCAGCGTTTCAAGTTCTTTCTGGAGGCGCTTTAGGCCGGCTGGAGTGAGAATTACTTCTTTAGTCATCAGAATTCACTTTTTTGGAGTTGTTACCAACGCCGTTGGCGCTATCGGAACGCTTTAGGCGCAAGCGAAGCGGGCAGTATAGCGAGCGTTCGCGCAGCCCGATTATGGACTCTGCGGTCAATTACGCAGTACTGCTAAGCGGTTCGAGCTGAGCCAGCATCGCGCGGACTTGATCGATCGAGTCGCTCTGCTGGAAGGCGATCAGCGTTGGCTTGTCGAGCTCAAGCTGATCGAGGTACCAGGGATAAAAGGTGCGCAGATAGCGGGCCGCTCGCTCTTCGCCGAGGTGTTCGCTGGCGCGGTCGATGATCCACCTGAGCTCAGCGATGACCTCGTCGCGCGCCGGAGGCTCGGCGCGCAGGCCGAGCACGTTCTCGAACAGCCACGGGTTGCCGAGCGCGCCGCGAGCCAGCATTACCGCCGCCGCGCCGGTCTGCTCGCGCGCCGCAAGAGTGGCCTCGGTGTTGCTCATTCCGCCGGAGAGAATCACCGGCACCGGCAGCTCCTCTACGAGCTTGGCAGCAAGTTCGTAATCGGGTGAGCCTTTGTGCTTCACCTGCGCCGAGCGCGGGTGGAAGGCGATTGCCGCGACGCCGGCCTCGTCAACGAGCCGCAGCGCCAGCTGGTAACCGTCGGCTTCGCCGTTCTTCTGCCCTGAGCGAAGCTTGACCGTGACCGGCAGCCCGCTGCCCTCGCCGGCTGCGCGTGCGATCTCAACCGCGACGGCAGGGTCTGAGATCAATGCCGCCCCGGCTCCGTTCTTCATCACCTTGGGCACCGGGCAACCCATGTTGAGGTCGATAATGTCGGCGCCATGCTCGGCCGCGGTCGCCGCCGCCGAGCGCATCACCTCAGGGTCCTGGCCAAAGAGCTGGAAGGCGATCGGGCCTGGGTACTCGCGCTCGTCGGGGTGGATTACGAGCAGGTCGCGCATCGTCTTCTCGTTGCGATGGTGGATCGCGAAGCTCGAGATCATCTCGCTGACGGTCAGGCCGGCGCCGAAACGTTTTGCCTGAAGACGAACAAACCAGTTGCCGATTCCAGCCAGCGGCGCAAGCACAACGCGGTTGGGGGCTTCAACGCCGCCAATTGAAAACGGCTCTGTTAGAGGTGGCGCGGTCATCGGCGCAAGCGTAGCTTCCGCGGCCAATCAGCTATTGCGCTCGAAGAGGATTCGCAGCCCTTCGAGCGTCAGCAGATCATCGATCTCATCGATCCGCTCCGTGAACGGCACGATGTGGTGGGCGAGGCCGCCGGTGGCAATCGTCGCCGTCTCTTCGCCCATCTCTTCGAGCAGCCGCGCGACGATCCCATCGACCATCGCTGCAAAGCCGTAGATCACGCCGGAGCGGATCGCCTCGATCGTCGATTTTCCGATCAGCGCGCGCGGCGGCTCAAGGTCGACTTTCGGCAGCTTCGCAGCGCGGCTAGCCAGCGCCTCGACCGAGATCTCAACGCCAGGGCTGATGATCCCGCCGAGATATTCTCCTTCGGCGGAAACCGGGTCGTAGGTGATCGCAGTACCGAAGTCAACGACGATGCAGGCGCCTTGCGTGCGCTCGTAGGCGGCGACGGCGTTGACGAGGCGGTCGGCTCCGATCTCGCGCGGGTTGTCGTAGCGAAGCGGCATTCCGGTCTTGAAGCCGGGGCCGACGACGAGCATCTCGTGGCCGAGGTAGCGGTCGGCCATCTCAAGCCACTGCGGCCCGAGCTGCGGAACGGTTGAGGAGACGATCGATGAACCGATCTGCTCAAGCTCGACGCCGCGCAGTTCAACGAGGTTGCGCAGCGCGGCACCGATCTCATCGGCGGTTGAGTCGCGAACCGTCGCAAAGCGCCAATGCTCGACCAGCTCGCCACCCTCATAGGTGCCGAAGTGGGTCTGCGTGTTGCCAACGTCAACTACGAGCAGCATCGTGCCAGCTTATGGCGCTGGCGGGAACTGCTGTGAAGCGTCGCCTGCAGCGGCCTCCGGCTTGATCGCCAGCAGCTGCTGGCGCTGGAGGTAGGCAATCTCACGGTTGGTCTCAAGGATGCGGAAGATCGCAAGCAGAACCTCAAGCACGATGCGCCCGTAGATGATCGTCAGCAGCGCGACGAGCGTGCCGCCGATAACGGCGATCAGCACCCCGGTGATCGAACCGGCGATGATCGAAGAGACGATCGTTATCACCAGCCCAATGCCGACAACAACGATCAAAAGGATGTAAAGGCCCTTTATTACGCGGGTCGTCAGAAGGCGCGTGAAGCTCAGGTCGAAGAGCGTCGAGAAGAAGCCATCGCGGGAGCTTGGGATTACCGGCGGAACACTCATAGCCGCAACGGTAGCGGGCTGGGCGGATTCGCGGCGCATGAACGGGTACTGTCCAGCCTGATGAAGATCAGACTATTTGTCGTTGGCGGCTCCCACCCTTGCGCAACGGTTGAGAGAGCGCTTGAGATCAAAGGCCTTCCATACTCGGTAGTTGAGTTCCCGCCGCCGATGCACATGGGCGCGATGAAGCTGCTCTTCGGCAAGCGAACGGTGCCGGGAATTCAGATCGACGGCGAGAAGATCAGCGGCTCACGCGAAATCCTCGCCAAGCTCGATCAACTCGTTCCCAACCCTCCCCTCTTCCCTGCCGACGGCGCCCAGCGCGCCGCCGTGATTGAGGCCGAGGCTTGGGGCGACGAGGTGCTCCAGCCGCTCGTTCGACGCCTTCTCTGGCCAAGCTTCAAAGCTCACCCCGAGGTGATGGCCAACTACTCGGCCGGGTCGAAGCTACCGCCGATTCCGGTTCCGGTTCTGAAGCTGATCGCCCCTGGCGTGACGACGCTCGAGATGCGCGCCAACCGCGCAACCGACGCGACCTACGCCGACGACATCCGCACACTGCCAATTCTGCTTGACCGGATCGACGGCTGGATCGCCGACGGAGTGATGGGAGGCGAAGAGTTCAACGTCGCCGACCTGCAGATCGCTGCCAGCCTGCGGCTGCTGATGACCTTCGCCGACTTCAGCGAGATCTTTGCCGGCCGCCCCTGCGCCGAGCTGGCGCTGCGCTGCTTCCCCGAAGCGCCAGGGCACGCGCCGGTCGGCACGATCCCTGCTGAGCTGCTGGCAAACCCCGCTTAGCTGGGCTGCGGACCGGCGGCGTCACGTCGATCGGCGAGGATCGAAAGCGTAATTCCGGCTGCAAAGAGGCCGATCACGAGCGCCAAACTGACCGGCGCCGAAGCCTTGTAGACGTCTTGGATCAGCAGCTTCAGCGCAACCACTCCGAGCACAATTGCGACCGTCTGGTTGAGATAGCGGAAGCGTTTGATCAAATCCTCGACCAGCGAGAAGAGCGCGCGCAGGCCGAGTAGAGCAAAGCCGTTGGCGGCCCAGATCACGAGCGGATCCTCGGTGATCGCGAAGGCCGCCGGAATTGAATCGAGCGCAAAGGCGATGTCAGCGGCGACAACGCTGACAAGCGCCAGCGCCAGCGGCGTCAATACGCGGCGCTTATCAACGATCGTTGAGAAGCGCGAGCCGTGGTAGTCGCCGATCGGGTAGAAGCGCCGAATCAGGCGCACCAGCGGCGAATGGTCTGGGTCGACGTGGTCGGCCGCCCCCTTATACATTCGCCAGGCGAGCACCAGCAGCAGCGCGCCGAGGATGTAGGTGACGATGTGAAAGCGCTCGATCAGCTCGACGCCGACGACAATCGCCACGCCGCGCATCGCCAGCGCCAGAATGATGCCCCAGAAGAGCAGAATCCCGCGCTGGGCGGCAGGGACGGCAAAGTAACCGAAGATCAGCAGGAAGACAACGAGGTTGTCGAGCGAGAGTGTGCGCTCGATCAAGTAAACGGTGACGTAGTTGACGCCGTCGGCGGTGCTCGAGAGCAGGATCACGGGGATCGTCGCCAGCAGCCCGACGATCAACCAGCCGATGCTCCAGACGATTGCCTCTTTGCGCGTCGGCTGACGGCCGCGCGCGAAGACCAGCAGATCAACGAGCAGCAATGCGCCGACGATCAAGACGATGACGCCGATCGCTATTGGGTTGGTGCCAAGGGCCGCGAGCGGAGCAGTGATCAACATCGTCAAGGCGCAGTCTGACAGCCTTGAAAAAGTTACTGCGCCGGAATCGTCAAGGCGGCGCCTTCACGTGTTACCGCTTCGTCAAAACCGAGTGCGACGAGCGCCTCCGAGAGCGGTGAGCCGTCGGGGGCTCGCAGATCGAAATCTAGCTCCAGTAGCGGGATCAGGACGAAGCGGCGCGAACTAGTTTCGGCGTGTGGCAGCGTCAGCCGCTCGCTCTCGTAGACGAGATCTCCCAGCAGTAGAAGGTCAACGTCGATCGGGCGCGGCCCGTGGCGGACGCCGCCCTCAAGGTCGCGACCGAGCGCCGCTTCGATCCCTTTGCAGGCGTCGAGCAGCTCTTCGGGACCAAGCTCGGTGCCGATACGCACGCAGGCGTTGAGGAACGAGGGCTGATCTAGCACGAGGCCAACCGGCTCGGTGTCATAGGTCGATGAGGAGGCCAGCACCGAGATGCCACGGCCAGGCATCGCGTCTACGGCGGCCTGGAGATTCTCGCGGCGACCGCCAACGTTGGAACCGAGGCCGAGATAGCCGGTCTGCGCCGCCGCCATCGCTACTTCGGCTCTACCAGCAACGCCAACTGACGGCTATGGGCAAGCAGCCTGCCGTCGGCCGACCAGATCTCGCCGTCCTCTTCGACGAAACCCTCGATCGCCGTGCTGCAGCGAAACACTCCGAGCACCGACTGCGAAGCGTCGATCTCGAGCGCGGCGTGCGGGTCACGGAAGTGAATTGTTAGGTCAACGGTTGGCGCGCCAACCGGCTCGGTAAGACGCGTGAAGACAGCCGGCAGCCAAGCGTCGCAGTAAAGCGCAAGCGCCGCCGAATCGAGCCTCTGCGGCTCGTTCAGCCGCATCCAGCCGCCGCTGATCGCCTCGTCGGAGCCGCTGAACGGCAGCGCGCCAAGAGCCGGCCGCATCACAACCTGGCGCGCGATCGGTGGCATCTGCTCAATAACCGGGATCGGCTCAATCTGATCGGCGGCGCCGACCTTCGGCATCTGCGCGACGAACGGCCGCTTGTCGGAGAATTGGCCGGCGAAGGCGCCGAGCGCCAGCAGACAGCACTTGCCGTCCTGCTCGAGCCGCGCGCTGAGCGTCGTCAGCGTCCGCCCCGAGCGCTCAACCTTGACCTCAATCTGCATCGGGCCGGCAACCGGCGGGCTTAAGTAGTGGAGCGTGATCGAGCGCGCTTCACGCTCGTTGTCGCCGAGCTCGGCGGCCATCGCACGAATCATTATCGCCGCCAGGTAGCCGCCGTTGGGGCCGCGCGGCGCCGACCAATCTACGTCGCAGAGCGCGCTGAAGCGGCCGTCACCGAGCGGCTCGACCGCGGTTGCCAGTTCAAACGGAGTGCTCATCGCCCGGCCGCGCTGTGCCAAACCTCAACTGAGACAGATTCAACCGCGAGCGCGATCGGCGGCTCCGGCTTTGTCGCCTTGACCCATACTTCTCGCGCGTCGAACTCATCGAGCAGCTGGTTGGCGACCTCGGTGCAGAGCGCCTCAAGCGTGCGGTATGAGCGGCGCTGGGCGACAAGCGCGATGAACTCGCAGACGCGGCCGTAGTCAACGGTGTCCTCAACGCGGTCGGTTACCGTTGCGTCGCAGGCGCCGACGTCGAAGCGAAGGTCGAAGACGAGCCGCTGGCCGATCTCCTGCTCAGCGTCGCTGACGCCATGGTGGGTGTAAAGCGAGAGGCCGGTGATCTCGATGCTGGTAGCGGCCAGCTCGCTGCTGCGCTCGCCGAATTCCTCGTCGAACTCCTCATTCTCCTCGTGCTCCTCGTCAGCGTCCATCGCGCGCCAACGTAGCACTAGCGAGCTTCAAGCCGTCGACGGTTGCTCGCACATCGTGGACGCGAAAGACGCTGGCGCCGCGCTCAAATGCGAGCACGTTGGCGGCAACGGTTGCCGCAACGCGCTGGTCGGGGCGCTCGGCGCCGGTCAGCTCGCCAAGGAAACGCTTGCGCGAAAGCCCGATCACGACTCGGTAGCCGAGCCCAGCGACGGCCTCAAGCCCCGCCAGCAGCTCAAGGTTGTGCTCGAGCGTCTTGCCGAAGCCGATCCCTGGGTCGACGGCGATCCGTTCGCGCTTGATCCCGGCGGCGAGCGCTAACTCGGCGCGCTCGCTGAGAAACTCGCAGACCTCGGCGACAACGTCGTCGTACTGCGGGTCGTCCTGCATCGTTTGCGGCGAGCCGAGCATGTGCATCAGACAGCAGTCGCAGCCAGCTTCGGCGACGAGCTGCGCCATCTGTGGCTCGCGCGTAAAGGCGCTGACGTCGTTGATGTAACTGGCGCCGGCCTCGAGCGCGGCCTGCGCCACGCCAAGCTTCATCGTGTCAATGCTGATCTGAACCTGAGGCGCCGCGGCAGCGATCCCCTCAATTACGGGGATCACGCGGCGCAGCTCCTCGGCATGATCGACCGGCTCGGCGCCAGGGCGCGTTGACTCGCCACCGACGTCGATGATCGCCGCGCCCTGCTCAACCAGCTCCAGGCTGTGCGCGATCGCCGCCTCGGCGGTTGGAAGCAGGCCGCCGTCTGAGAACGAATCGGGCGTCGCATTACAGACCCCCATCACCTTCCAAGCAGCGCTCATCGGGCTAGCCGCGCGCGCCGCGAATCAGGCCGGTTCAGGCTTCTCAGGCAGATCGAGGCCACGCGCCTCGAGCGCGCCACCGGCAAGGCCGGGCAGCGTCGTTGGCCGCGGAGCGTCGCGCTCAGCCTCGGTTGCGCCTTCAGGCGTTCCGTCGGTCGGCGGCGCCGGAGCGTCGTCAGGGCCGAAGACCTCTTCTTCGCTTTTTCCGTCGAGCAGCGCAAGGAATTCATTCTTCTCGATCGTCTCACGCTTGAGCAGAATCCGTGAAGTTGTTTCGAGCGCCTCGCGGTGCTCGGTCAGCATGTCCTTGGCGCGCTGGTGCGACGATTCGACGATGCGGCGGATCTCATCGTCGATCTCGCGCGCAATCTCATCGGAGTAATCCGGCTCTGAGGAAAACTCACGGCCGAGGAAAGGCTGCCCTTGATCGCGGCCGAAGACGCGCGGGCCGAGCCGTTCGCTCATTCCAAAGCGCATCACCATCTGCTTGGCGGTAGCGGTGACCTTCTCGATGTCGTTCGAAGCGCCGGTAGTGATCTCGCTAAAGACGATCTCCTCTGCCGCACGGCCACCGAGCGTCATCGCCATCGAATCGAGCAGCTCGGCGCGCGTCGTGAGGAAGCGATCCTCTTGCGGCATTGAGATCGTGTAGCCGAGCGCTTGGCCGCGGCTGACGATTGAGATCTTGTGGACCGGATCGGAAAACTCGAGGTAGTGGCCGACGATCGCGTGGCCCATCTCGTGGAATGCGGTTACGAGCCGCTCCTTGTCGCTCATCACACGCGTCTTCTTTTCGGGGCCTGCGATCACGCGCATGATCCCCTCCTCAAGCTCAACCTGAGTTACTTCGCGCTTGCCGTGGCGGGCCGCCAGCAGCGCCGCCTCGTTGACGAGGTTGGCCAGATCGGCGCCGGTGAAACCTGGCGTCTGGCCTGCCAACGTGTCTGTGTCGATCTCCTTCGCCAGTGGCTTGCCGCGGGTGTGAACGTCGAGGATTCGTGCACGGCCTTTGCGATCGGGGCGATCGACGACGATCTGGCGGTCAAAACGGCCCGGGCGCAGCAGCGCTGGATCAAGAATGTCGGGGCGGTTGGTGGCGGCGATCAGGATCACGTTGTCGGTCATCGTGAAGCCGTCCATCTCAACGAGGAGCTGGTTGAGCGTCTGTTCGCGCTCGTCGTGACCGCCGCCCATGCCGGCGCCGCGGTGGCGGCCGACGGCGTCGATCTCGTCAACGAAGATGATGCAAGGAGAGTTCTGCTTCGCCTGCTCGAAGAGGTCGCGAACGCGGCTGGCGCCGACGCCGACGAACATCTCGACAAAGTCTGAGCCGGAGATCGAGAAGAAGGGAACGCCGGCCTCGCCTGCGACGGCGCGTGCCAGCAGCGTCTTGCCGGTCCCTGGAGGGCCAAAGAGCAGCACTCCCTTCGGGATACGGGCGCCAAGCGCCTGGAACTTTTTCGGATTCTCGAGGAACTCTTTGATCTCGTGCAGCTCTTCGACCGCTTCGTCAACACCGGCGACGTCGCGGAATGTGATCTTCGGCGAATCGGCCGTCATCCGCTTGGCGCGGGACTTACCGAACGACATCACCTTTGAGCCGCCGCCTTGCATCTGGTTCATTAGGAAGATCCAGAAGCCGATGAAAATCAGGAACGGCAACACGTAGGTCAGCAGCGAGAGCCAACCGCTCGTCTTGCTGCTTTGAATGTTGTATCCGCCGGAGAGCTTGCCTTGATCCTCAGCGCTCTGAAGCTGCGCTTCAAGCCGATCTGCGCCCGCGGTCGTGAAGCCGGTTTCGTACTCCTTGCCGCTGCGCGGGACGACGACGACGGTGTTGTTCTTCGTCTTTAGGTCTACCGACTTGAGCTCACCTGCAGAAAGCTGGGCGATGAACTCGCTGTAGGTCGGGGCCTTCTCCTTCTGCCCGCCTGTGATCAAGCGCTGCGCGAAGAACGCGAGCACGATCACGATCAGGATTGGGAAGGCTGCGCTCTTGAAAAAACGGCTCATTGAGTGGGATACGTTAGGTGGATAGCTGTTGGATTACGTCGATGGGACAGATCCTTCAGGGTAACAGCCAACCGCTGCCCTACGAACCGCTCTCTGGCCGCAGCAGCGAGGCAACGTAAGGCAGATTGCGCCAACGCTCGGCGTGATCGAGGCCGTAACCGATCGCGAATCGGTTGGGGATCTCGAAACCGACGTACTTGATCGGCACGTCGGCCTTGCGACGCTCGGGCTTCGTCAGCAGCGAACAGACCTCAAGCGAGGCCGGATCGCGCGCGCCGAGGTTGCGCAGCAGGTACTGCAGCGTCAGCCCGGAGTCGACGATGTCCTCGACAATCAGAACGTCGCGGCCTTCGATCGGCGCGTCGAGATCCTTGAGGATTCTCACTACGCCGCTGGAATCGGTCTGAGAGCCGTAGGAGGCGAGCGCCATGAAATCGAGCTCGCATGGCGCCGTGATCTTGCGCATCAGGTCGGCGAGGAAAAAGGTGGCTCCTTTGAGCACTCCGACGAGCAGCAGGTCGCGCCCTTCATAGTCGGCGCTGATCTGGGCGCCGAGCGCGCGCACGCGCTCCTTCAGCTGGTCGGGCTGAACGAGAATCTCACCGATCGGCGGGTCGTCACTCATCGCCGCGGAGATTACCCTTCGACCGGCCGGCGAGCAGCGCGCCGCGGTGAGCGTTCAAAGGCCAGCATTCCCTTGACGATTACGGCGCGCGCACCGCCGCCGACGTCGAGCGCGGCTGAGCCGCTGCCTGAGCCGCCAAGTTCGATCAGCTCTTCGATCCGCGCGGCAGCCTGCGGGCAGAGCGAACCGGTCGCCTCCTCGGCCAGCCGCCGAACGACGAGCCGCGCCAGCGCCGGCGGCAGCGCGGCAAGATGCTCGGTCGAAATCTCGCTCTTTCCCGCCAACGCGGTGTCGACGACGAACTCCAACACCTCGGCCTCATCGCGGAGCAGCTCGGCGCTCTGCAAGATGTTCTCGTCGGTAGCCGGGTGAACGCTGCGCAGCGCCGGCAGAACCTGGCCGCGGATCCGGCCGCGGGCGTACTTGTCGGTCTCATTGCTGGCGTCCTCGCACCACTGCAGGCCGCGCGCGCGGCACCACTCGGCTGTCTCTTCGCGCGTGAAGCGAGCACGCAGCAGCGGGCGGATCAGAATCCCGCGCTGATCGGGCATGCCAACGAGCGAGCGGCGGCCCGGCGACGCGGCAAGGCGGTAGAGCACGGTCTCAACCTGATCGCTGGCGGTGTGGCCGGCAGCGAGCTGCGCGCCGGCGGCGCTGGCGAGCTGCGCGCCGAGGCCGTAGCGCACGTCGCGCGCCCAGGCTTGAACGTTTCCTTCGCGCGGGGCGCTCGCGTTCTCGACGGTTAGTCCAATCCCGAGCTGCTGGCAGAGCCGGCGGCAGAGTTGCTCGTCGTCCCCAGCTTCGCCGCGCAGTCCATAGTTGACGTGTAGTGCGGTCACCTTTTCGCTACCGCAAAGCTCTACGGCGATGTCCAGCAGGCAGACCGAATCGCGGCCACCGGAGAGGCAGACGACGACCGCCTGGCTAGGCGCAAGCAGGCCACCTTCGCGAACCCGTTCGAGCAACTCGTCTGTGGGCATCGGCGCGATCACTTCCCGCCAGCGGAATCGGCCAAGAAAAGCTCGGTCGCGTGGCTGAAGCCCTTCAGTTTAACTTCGCCGATCCGCTCAAACTCAAGATGCTTGCCTGCCATCTCGACCACCGGCCAAGTGACTAGAACTTCACCTGCCGCCGCGCGCGCGGCAACGCGGGCAGCGAGGTTGACCTCGCGCCCGAAGTAGTCGCCGTCGCGGAAGACGACGTTGCCGCAGTGGATTCCAATTCGAGGCAGCGGCCGCTCATTGCTCAGAATCTGAAAGCCAACGGCCCAGTCGATCAGCGAAGCTGCGTCAGAGGAGACGATCATCACCTCGTCGCCGATCGTCTTCAAAATCCTTGCCTCGTCGGGCAGCGACTGGCTGACGTTGGCGACGAAACGCTCGACGATCCCCGCTGCCTCCTCATCGCCGACCTCCTCCGTCAGCTGCGTGTAACCGGCGAGATCGGCAAAAGCGATCGCTACGCGAACCTGGCCGATCTCGCTCCCCGGCTCGGTTTCCATGTGGCCGACGATGTCCTGCTCAACAAAGTGGTTGAGGAAGCGCCGGTGGAGATGGTCGATCACCGGCGAGAAGAGCGGCAGTAGCTCCTCCGTGATCGTGCCCATCTGCTCGGCGATCCGCTCGCTCGAAACACCTTTCCGCAGCAGCGGCTCGTGAACGTGGAGGTGGACGAGGCGAACCTCGGCATCGGCGATCTTCGAGACAGCCTGCCCGTATACGCGGACCGTCTGCAGCAGCGCGTCACGCGGGTAGCCGGAGTTGACGGCGGTGGCGAAGTGTTTGAACATCTCGACGTCCTCGCTGCCAAGATCATCGATTGCGCCGGAGGGAAGCCCGATCGCGGCGATCAGCTCTTCGATCGCTTCGGCCTTTAGGCCGCTCGCCTTCGCTGCCTCTTTGAGCGTGAACCGTTCGCCCACGATCTCGCCAACCAGCTCATCGGTGTAGCCGACGATCCGCCCTTCATCGATCGCCTCCTGAAGCTGCTCGATCGAGTAGCCGCGCTCACGCAACTTCACCAGCGAGCGGGCTTGAGCGATAGCGCTCGGGCCCCAGCCCTTGCTGAGGTCGTGCTTTGGGAAGAGACCAAGAGCGACCCAGCGACGCAGAGTTGAAAGCGAGACGCCGATCCGCTCTGCGGCCTCGGCGCCGGCGAGTTTCTCACCCGCTTGGGGCTGCCGGTCGGCGGCGGGCTCGTCGTCGATCATCGAGCGACCACTCTTGCGCTTACTTGACTACGAGCTGCGGGTAGTCGGCCTCGAGCATCGAACGGTAAAGCCCGTAAACCGGCTTTGTGATTGGGATCAGCGCCAACGCCGATTTTACGTCGCCGCCGGCCTTGATCCGCCTGCGCGCGATCGCCACCGGCACGTTCTCTTTGCCTTGGAAGTAGCGGTTGGCGACCTCGGAGCTCATTGTCAGCTTTACCTTCGGCTCCCAATCGATCTCGTCGGTCCACTCCCAATAGAGGTTCCCTTGCTCGCCTTCGCGCGCGGCGCGGGCGTTGACTACGAGGTCCATGTCATCGAACTCAAAACGCTGCGGAACGTCGGCGTCGCGAAGCTTTGGCCCCATCTCGGGGTCTTCGCTCATCAGCGTCATCACGCCGTCGATGACGGTTCGAAACTGCTCAGCCGAGTCGAACTGAATGGCCATCAGCGCGCTGACTTGGCTGGAGCCGCCTTCTTGCGTGGGGCGGCCTTCTTGCGCGGAGCTGCCTTCTTGCGCGGAGCCGCGGCAGGCTTCTTCGCTGCGGTGCGCCGCGATCCGGCCGGCGTAGAGCGCTCCAACGCGCCGATCCGCCGCTCGATCACGGCGAGCCGTTCTTCAAGCCGCTTTAGATCCTCGGTCGTTGGCGGCAGCGCGTCCTCGACAACATCGCGAACCCGCTGCGCAGCGGCGGCAAGCTCATCGGCGATGTCGGCGGCGCGGTCGGGGCGCAGCTGCGCTCCGGCGGTCTGAAACGCCTGATCAACGGCGGAGCGAACTTGATCCCCGCGTGAGCCGCGCTTCTTATTCTTGCTCTTTGAAGACTTCTTCTGATCTTTGGCCATAGCTTCACAATACTCTCGCTCGGTTATCTCTGCTCAGCCACGCCATGTTCACCCGACGGCCCCGCTCGCGCCGCGCGCGCTGCTCACCGGCGACCCTGGCCGGGCCTTGGCGTTGGCGCAGCTACTGACCAGCGAGCCGAAGATGTTTAACCACAATCGCGGCCTCTGGGGTTACAGCGGCCTGGCCGAAGATGGCGAAGCGCTAACGATCATGAGCCACGGGATCGGCGGGCCGAGCGCCGCGATAGTGCTCGAAGAGCTCTGCGACCTTGGTTTGGAGCGGGCGATTCGCATTGGCTCCTGCGGCGCGCTCAGCGAAGCACTCGAGCTGGGGCAGTTGATCTGCGCCGATGATCTGATTGGCGCCGACGGAACCAGCCGGGCGCTGGTCGGCGAAGCAGCGCTGATTCCTGACCGGCAGATGACCGAGCTGCTGGCGGCCGCGGCCGACCACAGCGGCCCGGTCGTCAGCGCCGACCTTTTCTACGAGCGCGGAACCGAGCGGATCGAACGTTGGAAAGCGTCGGGAGCGCTGGCCGTTGAGATGGAGGCTGCCGCGCTGCTCGCCGTTGCGAAGCTGCGATCGATCCGCTTTGCCGCGCTACTGATGGTTAGCGACGAATCGGCTGGCGCCGGCGCGAGGCTGGAGGGAATCGCTCTCGAACGCGCTACCGAGCGACTCGGGCGAGCCGGCTTGGCGGCGCTGCTGGCGAGCGGCTAAAGCGCCTAGGAGCTTTTTTCGGCGAGCAACGAAAGTTCGATTGCGGCCAGCCGTTCGTCGATCGCAGCGAGCCGCTCGTCGAGCGAGATCTGCGAGTTCTTGTTGAAGCGCTGATCGAGGCGATCAACCGAATCCTCGATCCCTTCGAGCCGCTGGGCGACGGAGCGCACGCGGCGGGTGAGGCGCTCGAGGTCGGCGGCCGAAGGCAGGTTGAGTGCCCCCATTGCCACCTCTTGAGCTTGGGTTGCGCGCTCGCGAGCCTCAAAGGCGCGTCCGATCGCGCTGCTTACGAGAGGGTTCTCGAGCAGCTCCTGAGCGAGGCGGCCAATTGCGTCCTCACTTCCGCGCGTGAATCGGTCCTTTATGCCATCGGCAGTTTCATCGGTCATTTTGATCTCCCTGCTAGCTCGCTTACCCATCCACGGTACTGGGGTGCGGGCTGTTGCGGCGCGCCGCGTGGTGGTAGCTTCGCTGGCCCCTGTCCACGCCACTTAACTTCCGATTCGTTCAAGTTGAAGCGCCTTGGCCGCTAGGCCCGGCCGACGGCCGCTACATCGTCCGCGGTCACGCCGGCGAACCGAGCCACGTGCTCGTGGTTGCGACGCTCGGCGCCGAACGTCGCAGGCGCTTTCGCCGCCGCATGCGCACCGCCGCGCCGGAGCCCGCTGCTACGCCGGTTACCGTTGGGCGGGCAACGCTGATCGACGCGCGCCCACTGACAGGCGATCCTCAGGCTTGGCTTAGCGGCGCCGACTGCGAAGCCGAAGCGCTGGCAGGGTTGGCCGTCGTCAACGCTGTTCTCCAGCGGCAACGAATTGTTGCCGCCGACCCTGCCGCGCATGGCATCGCACCCGGCCAGGCGCTCGTCCTTCGGGTTGGCGTTGGCGCTGGCGAGGAGGTCGCAAGCGGCCGCTGGAGCTCGGCAGTTGAAGTCGTTCTTGGCACCGGGCGGCGGCGGCGCGAAGCCGTCCTCAGTCCGCAAGAACGGCTTGCGGCGGTGCTTAGTGGGCGCGACGTGATTCTCGCCTGTGAGGAGCTGGCGCTGCGCGCCAGAGCCGACGTTGACGCGGGCCGCTGGCGCGAAGCAGCCTTTCAGCTCGACTGCGCGCTGCGGGCCGCGGTCGCCGAGCTGGCAAGCTGGGCCGGGCAGGGCGACCTTGACGAGCGGATTACGCTGCTCGCGCAGGCAACCGAGCAGACGGCAGAGGCCGCTCGGACGGCTCTGATTGGCGGCCTTAGCGCAGAGCAGATCGCAGCGCTCGAAGAGAGCCTGCTGCGGCTCGAGGCGGCGCTACGGGCGCGCGCCGCGATCGCCCGCTAGCCGGCCGCGGCTTCGTCGCGTTCGGCTTCGAGCTCAAGCCGAAAGGCGGTCAGCGTCCGTTGTAGCGACTCGCTTTGGGCGCGGCGGATAAAGAGCCAGTCGGTGATTGCTCGCAACGGGCTCGAACCTTTAAGCCGGTAGTCGAGCTCGAGCTGCACGCTCACTTGGCCAGCTTCGGCGGCGAAAGCGACTCGCTGGCGGCCACTGATAGCGCGATCCTCGACCTCGAGCTCCTGCCCCACCCCCGGCCGATAATCGATCACCGTCTCACGGACCTCGCCGCGCCCGGCAGGGGTTGACTGCCAGAGAACGCTCGATCCAACCAGCGGCGGCTCGCCGCTGACGCTGACAACAGAGCGCAAGCCGTCGATGAAGAACGGCCAGCGCTCGCGGTCGTACCAGAGGGCTTCTGCTTCGCTAAGCGAAAGGTCGGCGATCGTCGTCTTCGCGGAGGCGACACCCACTACAGCACTCGGCGCAGCAGGTCGAGCGCCGAGGCAACCTCCTCGAGGCGCGGCTTGATCTCGGCGGCGAGCCGCTCGCGCTCGAGTTCACCCTTCGCGGTGATCGCATAAAAACGCCGCGAGCGGCGTTCGGGATGCTCCCACTCGCCCGTCACAAATTCGTTCTCCTCAAGCGAGCGCAGCAGCGGATACATCGTGTTCGGATTAACGCTGATCAGCCCGCCGGTCGAGATGCTGATTCCTTCGATCAGAGCGTTGCCGTAGGAGGGTCCGCTTGCCAGCAGGTGGAGCACCAGCAGCGGCAGCAAGCCGGCGCGGCGAAGCTCGCCGACTAGAGGATCATTGGTCCCCGGGCCGCCTGCGGTGGCCGCTGGAGCACGCGCCGCTGTAAGCGGTACCGCTTCGGCGACGGCCTCGTCGGTCTTGCGTTTGGGCACGCTCAGCAGTATGACGAGCGCCGTCTAAGGGCGCTGCTCAGCGATCGAGCAGATCGTCGAGCGAGCGCTGCTCAGGGTTCACGGCGCGCGCAGCGGCGGCGCGCGGACGGCCACCCTTCGACCAGTGCTCGACGATGTCGCGGGCCTTCGCGTGGCGCTGCGTGATGCCGCGCTCGATCGGCTCGATCTGAAGCCCGCCAGGATCGCTGCCGCGCACGATCGCGTGGAAGACGCGGCCGCGGATCGAAACGCGAACGATGTCGCCGGGAGTTATCGAATCAAGTCGCACGCTGGTCGATCATGACGGATTCGGCCGGCCCGTTCAGGCGATCAGGAACGAGAAGGCGATGATCACGTAGACGGCAAGCAGCTGGAGCCCTTCGAACCAGTTAGAGCGACCGTCCTGCGTGACCTGGCTGGCCAACAACGCCGACAGAATCAACGCCGCCAGCTCAAAGCCATTGAAGACCAGCGCCATTGGGTGTGGCCCGAGCAGGTGCGAGGCGAGGATCAGCACCGGCGCCACGAAGAGCGCGATCTGGGCGCTCGATCCAATCGAGATGTTGACCGCGAGGTTCATCTGATCCTTACGCGCTGCCAGCACGGCGACCCAGTGCTCGGCCGCGTTACCGACGATCGCAACGATGATCGCGCCGATGAAGAACTCGCTGATGTCGAGCTTTTTCGCAGTCTCTTCGATCGAGCCGACGAGAATCTCCGACATTGCCGCAACCGCGATACCGGCGATCGCCAGCGCAATCACCGACTTCTTGACGCTCCATGACTCCCCGACCGCCTCCAAGTCGGCAGGCTCGGGATTGAAGATGCGGCGGTGCGTCTTGAGCGAGAAAACGAGCCCGGCTGCGTATGCGATCAGCAGCACGGCTGCAACGACGAGCGAAAGCGTCTCAACGCTTGAGTCGTAGTCAACGATCACTTCGTTGGGCTTCGGTAGGCCACTACCGACGACCAGCTCGTAAACCGCTGGCATCACGATCGCAGCGACGGCGAGAAAGAGCATCGAGGTTTGGGCGCTGGCGGCCCGGGCGCTGAACTTCTGCTCGTCACGCCCCCAGCCACCGAAGAACATTGAGGCGCCAAGAACGAGCAGAATGTTGCCGATGATCGAACCGGCGATCGAGGCCTTGACGACCTCCTGAAGGCCGGCGTTCAGCGCCACGAGAGCGATTATTAGCTCCGGCGCGTTGCCGAATGTGACGTTCAGCAGCCCTCCAATGCCGGGGCCTGACCGGGCCGCGAGCTCCTCGGTCGCGCGGCCCATCAGCGCTGCGGTTGGAATAACGCCAAGCGCCGCCGTGATGAAGATCGCCGTTGAGCCGCCGCCGCCGTATTGAAGGATCACTGCGATCGGAATGAAGATGACCAGCAAGACCGGCCAGCCAGCGGCGTCGAGCAGGCGGCGAAAGATCGAGCGATTGGCTGGTGGCTGCGCGTTCATCGGGCGTAGAGCATACGGGGCGCGTAAGTCGACCCCGGCCGCCGCCAATTCGGCGCAGCGCGCCGCTGCAAGGGCAACTGCGACCAACCCAGAGCAGCCCCTCTAGGCTTCTCTACGTGCGCCGTACGCCTGTTCTATGCGTCGCGTCGGCGCTCGTCACGCTCGCCCTCAGTGGCGCGGCGAGTGCCAATGCCTCGACGATTCACGTCCTCGACTCGAGCGGCCGCGTCACCGTGGCCGAAAACCCGCTGATTCCGGCCGGCCCCGGCAGTGAGCTGCCCGAGTATCCGGGTCGGGCGCTGAATCTCGCCTCGTCAGCGATGCTGCCAGCCCAGACCGCCTCCTCGACGAACCTCGACGCGGCGGTCGCACGGCTCGCCTCAAACGGCGCGATCAGCGCCACGACGCGCGCGGCCTACAAGGCGGCGATCAGCAGCGCGCGCAACGCCGCCGGGCGGCTCAGCGGCCAGCGCCGCAGTGAGCTGCGCGCTGTGATCGCAAACTTTGATCGCATGGCCAAAGGCGGCTTGGCGACCGCTTCGCGGCTACCGGCGCTAACCGAGACGCTGCGCCGCAACGCACAATGGTGGACCAACGGTTCATCGCTCAGCTACGGCCAACGCGTCGGTTTTTCCGGCAGCGAGCTCGTCTGGCAGGCCTACCCCGGCCAGGGGCTGCAAATCCAGTGGCTTGGAACGTTCGGCTACATGAACGCGCTCTGGACCGCTGAAAGCAAGTCAACTGAGCTGCACAGACTGGCTCGTGAGGTCAGCGAACTGGCCGCGAGCCGCGCCGGCGGAGTCGCTTGGGAGTACCTCTTCCAGTTCGGCGGCGGTCGCCCACCGTGGGTCAGCGGCATGGCGCAGGGAACCGCAATACAGGCGCTGGCGCGCACCTCGGATCGCTTCAAGGACGCTTCGTTGATGAAACTGGCCAAGCGTGGCCTCGGCATCTATCGCACCGCCCCACCGAGCGGCGTGCGCTTGAAGTTGGCGCACGGCTCGCATTACCTCGGCTACTCCTACGCCCCGGGGCAACGGATCTACAACCAGTTCTACCAGGCGCTTCGCGGGCTCCATGACCTGGCCGACTTAAGTGGCGACAAGACGGCGCGCCGGCTCTGGCTCGAAGGCCAGACGCGCGGCCGTTACGAACTCCCCTTCTCAAATACTGGCTCATGGTCCTACTACGAGCCTGGCTCGCTCTCAACGGTTGACTACCACGAACTGCTTCGCGACTTCCTGCGCGGCCTCTGCGACGTGATGACCGCCGACCGCCAGCGTGAGACGATCGCGCTGCGCGAAAAGAAGGGCCCAGCAGCGGTCCTCACCGACTTCAAGAACTGGCCCGATCCAGGCCCCTACTGCGTGATGACGAAACGCTACACCGACTACCTCTACAAGCGCCTCGGCACGAGCGCGCCGGCCGCCGCGCCGCGCTGAGCGCGGCTCTGAGTAGGGCGCCCCTTACTATGGAGCTGTGCCCGAAGCGCCAACCACATGGATCCTCACCGGCTCGGTCGACAACTTCGCGGTCACCGGCGAGCTCGGCTTCAAGCTGATCGGCTTCAAGGAACGGCGGCGCAAACAGGCGCTGACGATGGAGATCGGCGACCGAATTATTTTCTACCTGACGAAGGTGATGGCCTTCGGTGGCTCGGTGATCATCACATCCGACCTGTTTGAGGACCGCGACCCGCTATGGCCGGGTAAGCCGGGCAGCCCTGACCCCTACCCTTGGCGCCGTGAGACCGAGCCCGAACTGGCCTTGGCCGAAGCCGACTGGGTTCCCGCCGAGAGCGTCAAAGACGATCTCGAACACATCGCCAAGTGGCCCGCGGAACATTGGAAGCTGGCCTTCCAAGGCCAGCTGAGGACAATCAGCGACGCCGACAGCGACCTGCTGATGGAGCGAATGCGGGTAGCGGCCGGCGCGGCGGCGTGAGCACGGCCGCGCCGCGGCTGCGCGGCGCGTGGCAGACGCTCTACGGCGAGCAGAGACTGGCTATCGGTGCGGCGATTGGCCTGCTGCTCTCGATGCTGCTGCCGTGGTATCAGCAGAGCGGTTTCATCACGCGCCCTGGGCAGGCGCCAACCGAGCTGAGCGACTCCTTCAACGCCTTTCAGAGTTGGGGCTTCGTCGAGGCTTCGGTGCTGCTGGTGGCCCTCGGCGTTCTTGCGCTCTGCGCCGCGCGCGCCGATCGCCGCGCCTTCCACCTTCCCGGCGGCGACGGGATCGTGCTGATGGCGGCCGGCGCATGGGTGATGTTCCTGATCTTCTACCGACAGCTCGACCGCCCGAGTGGCAATGACTCCGGCGTCCTAAGGCCAATCGGCAGCCCCTCGTGGGGTGAAGTTGGCGTCGACTGGGGGATCTTCGTCGCATTCCTGCTCGGCGCAGTGATCGTCTACGCCGGTTGGCAGATGCGCGCCCACCACCGCCCCGAGCCGCTGCTTGACGGTGACGACCCGCACTCCGCAGCGGTCGAAGGCGATCCAAACTCTGTCGCCAGCACGGTTCCGCTGAGCAAACCCCAGGCTTCAGGGAAGCCGCCCGCAGCCGCGCCACGATCTCCCCCAGCGACGAAGCCGAACGCCGCCCCGGCGCCGCTCGAGGGCCAGCTTTCGTTTGAAGACACCGACAAAAAGCCGGGCGGTTAGGGGGCTGCAGGGCTTTCGGCCCGCGCAACCTATTATCCGCAGACGATGTCAACCACGCCCGACCGCCCAGAAGAGATCAGCTCCGGCCTAGTCGAGGTCGGATACCTGCCGGACGCGGCAACCTCGCTGGTCGCCTTCCTCGCGATCAAGCTCGGCAAGCCGATCCTCGTTGAAGGCCCGGCCGGTGTCGGCAAGACGCAGCTGGCAAAGTCGCTGGCCGAAACGCTCGGCCGCGAACTGGTTCGTCTGCAGTGCTACGAAGGACTCGACGAAGCGAAGGCGCTCTACGAGTGGAACTACCGCAAGCAACTGCTGCGAATCCAAGCTGAAGCGCAGGACACAGGCTGGCAGGAGGTGCAGGACGACATCTTCGGCGAGGACTTCCTGCTCGAGCGGCCGTTGATGACGGCGATCGCTTCGCCCGACCCGGTAGTGCTGCTGATCGACGAGATCGACAAGACCGACCAAGAGTTCGAAGCGATGCTGCTGGAGCTGCTCTCCGACTTTCAGATCTCAATCCCTGAGCTTGGACGGATCGAAGCGAGCACGATGCCGCTCGTGCTGCTGACCTCAAACAATTCGCGCGAACTGACCGAGGCGCTCAAGCGCCGCTGCCTCTACCTCTGGATCGACTACCCGTCGCTCGAGCATGAGCTTGAAATCGTTCGTCTCCACGCGCCTGAGCTGGACGAGAAGATCTCCCGCCGGCTCGTCGAAGTGGTCGCGATGGTCCGTGAGCTTGACCTCAAGAAACCGCCGTCGATCGCCGAGTCGATCGACTGGGCGCGGGCGCTGCTGCTGCTCGGCGCAACCGACATCGACACGAAGACCTTCAACGAGACGATGTCGATCATCGTCAAACACCGCACCGACATCGACATCGTCGCTGAGCGCGTCGGCGTGAAGCTCGACAGCGACGGGGACGGCAGCGGTGCCGCCGCCTCCTGACAAGCGTCCGTCGCGCGAGGCATCACGGCGCGCCGCGCTCTTCTCCGAGCCGCTGGCAAACCCGCTCGATGCCGGCCTCACTGCGCATCTCGTCGAATTTGGCGAGGAGCTGCGCGGCGAGGGAGTAGCGCTCGGCACGAGCGAGCTGCTCGACGCATTCAGCGCGCTTCCCGAGGTAGCTTGGAATGAGCCGACGCTCTTCCGCGAAACGCTCGCTGCGACGCTCGCCAAGTCGCCCGAGGACCGCGCAATTTTCGACCTCGTCTTCGAGCGCTTCTTCTTTCGCGCTACAGAGCTGGCGGCCCTGAACACCGGAATCGGCGAAGCGGGCAGCGGCAGCGGTGATGGCGAAGGCAGCGCCGAGATCGACATTGAGGCGCTGCGTGAACAGATTGCCCGCGCGATCGCCGAGCAGAACGAAGGAGCGCTGCGCGACCTTGCACGGCTCGCGATAGCGGCATTCGCCCAGCCCGGAGAGGGCTCCGGCGTGCTTGGCGTTGACGTCCAAAGGATTCGCCGCTCGCTGGGTTTGCGAACCGACCCTCAAGGCGACGTTCCAGAGGACGATCCGCGCGCCGAAGGGCTGCCGCGCGAGGGGATCCGCCGCTTTGAGCAGCTGCTGCGCCAAGAGCTCGAGCGCCAACAGATTGAACGCACCTCAACGCTACCGGCGGCGCGGCCGCTGCACGAGCTCGACCGCGCACTGCCGAGCGGCCCGCTGCAGGACCTCGCCAGCGTCCACCGCGTAGTCACGCAGCTGAAGCGAAGGTTGAAAACGCAAGGCCAAGAGCACCGCGGCCACCGCCGCCATGCGCACGTCGACATCCGCCGCACGATGCGCGCCTCGCTACAGACAGGCGGCGTTCCGATCACGCTGCGCTACCGCCCGGTGCGCCCGCGCCGCCCGGAGCTGTTCGTTATCTGCGACGTCTCCACCAGCGTCACCAGCGCCTCGGTTTTCTTCCTCTCGGTGATGCACGCGCTACACGACTCATTCCGCAAGATGCGCTCGTTCGTCTTCATCGAGCGCGTCAGCGAAGTGACCGAGGTGTTCGAACGCGAGCGCGACTTCAAGGCCGTAAGCGAGGCGATCGCGCGTGACGCCGGCGTAGCCGACATCTCCGGATACACCGACTACGGCCGTGTTTGGGGCGAGCTGCTTGAACAGATCCAAGATGAGCTGCACCCGCGCGCGACGGTGATTGTTCTCGGCGACGCTCGCACCAACGGGCGCGCGCCCGGCGCCGACCTTTTCGCCCAGATCGCCGCGCGAGCCGGCCGCACCTACTGGCTAAACCCAGAGCCGCGGCTCTACTGGAATTACGGCGACTCGGTGATCGACAGCTACGCCCAATACTGCGAGGCCTACGAGTGCTGGACGACCGCCCAACTCGAGAACTTCGTCAAGGTGCTTACCGCACCCGAAGCTACGCGGCCTTAGAGGCTCAACCCAAGGGCACGGGCAGCCCCGACCCACGCCGCGTACGCGACGGCGGTGACGCAGCAAGCGATCAACAACGCCGGCACGAAGCCAAGCCCACTGCGCAGCCCAACCGGCAGCGCAACGAAGAAGACGAGAGAGGGAACAATTACCCAAAGAATCGACCAGGAGAGCGAGATGATCTGCTCGCTATCACCGGTGTCGCGATAGAGCCAGACGATCGCGAGGATTGAAGTCAGTGGTAACGAGATGATGATCGCTCCGAGCAGCGTCGAGCGGCGCGCGGCCTCGCTAGCGGCAGCGATGATGATCCCGGAGACCAAAGCTTTGACGATCACGTACACGGCCTCAACCGTGGCTAGCGCGGCGGACGGAAGCTAGGAGGCAACCGGCACGCGGCCGCGGGCGCTTGCGACGCGCTCGAACTTGAGCGCGCCGTCTGCGGTGAGCTCGCTGGCCAGCTCGCGCTGATCGCGCGCGAGGTCCTGGCTCATCTCCCAGTGCTCGATCGAGCCTTGGCGCGGGAAGAGGTGGAGCGAGCGGCTTACGTAACCGGCGCCGAAGTCGAGCATTGGCCGGGTCTCCTGCGACGGGTCTGGATTGACCGCCGTACAGGAATTGAAGCCACAGCGATCCATGTAGGCCAGCACACGCCAGACGTAGTCGATCACGATGCCGACCTTGAGCGTTAGTGAGACGTTGTAGTTGCCGATCGCGAAGGCGAAGTTCGGAACCTCACTGAGCATCGCCCCCTTGTAGACGAGCGCCTCGGGCAGATCGACGCCGCGACCGTCGACGCTCAGCTCGATGCCGCCCAATGCGAGCAGCTCGAGCCCTGTTGCGGTGACGATGATCTCGGCCTCGAGCCGCTCGCCGCTGACCAGCTCAATTCCATCGTCGCTAAAGCTGGCGATCTGGTCGGTGACGACCGAGCAATCCCCGCGCGAGAGACTCTTGAAGAAATCGCCGCTGGGAACTGCGCAGAGGCGCTGGTCCCACGGGTCGTAATCGGGCGCGAAGTGACGGTCGATCTCGTAATCGGCCGGCAGCTGCTGCTTCAGCGACCAGCGCAGGAAGCCCTTGACGAGATTCGGCCTCGACTGGGCGAGGCTGAAGACGAAGCGTTGGCGCCAGATGTTCTTGCGGCGCGTGATGCTCGCGGCCATCTCCTCGGGCAGCAGGCGATTGAGCAGGTTGGCGAGCGCGTCCTTGCGCGGCACGCTGATCACGTAGCTCGGCGAGCGCTGCAGCATCGTCACGTGGGCGGCCTGCTCGGCGAGCGCGGGAACGAGCGTGACGGCTGTCGCGCCGCTGCCGATCACGACGACGCGCTTGCCGGCGTAGTCAAGATCCTCGGGCCAATCCTGCGGGTGGATGATCTGCCCGGCGAAGCGCTCCTGGCCTTCGAAGTGGGGCTGGTAACCGTGGTCGTAACGGAAGTAGCCGCTGGCGCAGAAGAGCCAACCGCAGGTCATCGTGGTCTCGCGGCCATCGATCGTTGCTTCAACGGTCCAGAGCGCCTCGTCACTCTCCCAGGCCGCGCCGGTGACTTGGCAGCCGTAGCGGATGTTGCCGTCAACGCCGTACTCGGCGGCGGTATCGCGGATGTACTGGAGAACTTCGGGGCCGTCAACGATCGCGTTCTCGCCGGTCCAAGGCCTGAACTGGTAGCCGAGCGTGTGAAGGTCGGAGTCGGAGCGAACCCCGGGGTAGCGGAAGAGATCCCAGGTGCCGCCGATCGCGTCACGAGCCTCAAGGATTGCGTAGCTCTTCTGCGGCAGATCCTCGGTCAGGCGGCAGGCGGCGCCGATTCCGGAGATCCCGGCGCCGATGATCAAGACATCGACGTGGCTGGGGTGCTCCATCGGCCAATCCTACTAGCGCCCTTGAAACGACAACGGGCCGCCCGAAGGCGACCCGTTGCAAAGACTCCATCTGTGGCCGCTAGGGCCACGGGGCCTTTAGATCGTGCGCACGTCCTTAGCGCTCGGACCCTTCGGGCCCTCTTCTGATTCGAACTCCACCTTTGCGCCTTCAGCAAGGGACTTGTAGCCCTCGCCCATGATCGCTGAGTGGTGCACGAACAGATCCTTACCGGCTTCATCAGGCGTAATAAACCCGAAGCCCTTTTCATCACTAAACCACTTGACTGTTCCAGTCGCCATCGAAATAACCTCCGCGGCGTTATGTGCTGCTTACTCGCGGAGACGCTCTGAGGCAATCGTGCGGGCGCTGGCACTGCTTTCATCGCGCTTATGCGCGACATTGACCCTTCAAACGGTAGCAGGCAGGCGCTTTTGCGCAAGGCACCATCTTTCAGCGGCGTTATCGTGATGGCTGCTCGATGATCAGACCACTAGCCATCGCCGCAGCGATCTTTGCCGCAGCAACGCTGAGCGCCTGCGGCGCCAAGCAGGACGTCGTCACCAGCCCGACCCCGCGCAGCGTGCGCGTAATTCTCGACCAGCCAACAAACGCCGACCACATTGGCCTTTACATGGCCAAGCAGGAAGGCGAGTTTGCCAAGGTCGGGCTCGACGTCAAGTTGATCAACCCATCCGACCCTTCGCAGCCGCTTGAGCTGCTCCAGAGCGGCGGCGCTGACCTGGCGATCTCGTACGAGCCGGAGCTGCTGATCGAACGCGACAAGGGGGCGGCGATCCTTGCCGTCGGCGCGGTTGCGCAGCGGCCGCTGGCGTCGCTGATGAGCGTCGATGACAAGGTCGTTGACCCACGCAAGCTTGAAGGCGCCAAGATCGGCACCTCCGGCCTCGCCTACGAGGACGCGTTTCTCGACCAGATCCTTTCCGCCGCGGGCGTCGACACAACCTCGGTGAAGAAAGTTGACGTTGGCTTCGATCTGGCCCGCGCGATGACCTCGGGGCGCGTTGACGCGACGCTCGGGGCGTTCTGGAACATCGACGGCGTTGAGCTGCGCCTAGCGAAGAAGCGGCCGCGGATCATGCCGGTCGACCGTGCCGGTGTTCCCCCCTACGACGAGCTGGTGCTGGCAGCGCGGAACGAAACCGTCTCACGCAACGGCGCGATGATCCGTCGCTTCGTCGGTGCGCTCCAGCGAGGGACGCGGGCAGCGAGAGCCAACCCGCCCGCCGCTATTGCCGCGCTGCGCGACGCTGCGCCCAAGCTAAAGGGGCGCGATGCGACCGCAACGGCGCGGGCGACGCTGCCGCTGCTCTTCCCAGCGGCGAGCAAACCGTTTGGCTGGCAAGAACCGAGCCAGTGGCAAACCTTCGCCGACTGGATGAAGCGCAACGAGCTGCTTGCGACACCGGTCGACAGTGCGCAGGCCTTCACGAACGAGTTCTTGCCCGGAGAGGGCCTCGGCTCGGAGACAACTCCTTAGCGCAGCGAAGCTGATCTTCAGCGCTGCAGCATGTGCACGTCGACGAGGAACGAACGCGAAGCAGCGATCGAACCTTTCCCTGAACGCTTGCGGCGACGCGCCGCCTTGCCGCTGCGCCGGCGCGATACAACGGCGCAGACGACGGCGCCGGCGACGAATGAGCCACCGACGACGGCGGCCTGGGTGGCTACCAGCTCGGCCGCCGTGCGGCGCACCGGCAGCGGCCGCGCCTCGTTGACGACAACGGCATCGACCTCTTCGTCGATTCGCCTCTCCTCGCTGCTGGCTGTGCCGGTGTCAAGCATCATCAGCGGCAAGAGTAGCTTCGTTTGCGCTCGCGTGCGACGAATCGGTGCGCCAGGGGAACGCTTCGGCGTCAGCGAGCGACGGTTCGGCGCGATCGACCAGCAGCCGTTCGTAGAAACGGTAGCGGCGAACGACCGTGCCGCCCATCCCTTCCATTCCGCGATTCATCGCCTTATTGGTCTCCAAGATCCAGCCGGTCTCGCCGCCGCCCTGTGGCGTTGACTCGGCCGATTCGTAATGCATCTCGTAGAGCCGCGCGGCAACCCCGGCATGCTGATAGTCACGCTTGACGCCGAGCGCGAAGACGCGCACACGATCGATCTTCCTGCGTGCGCGCAGAATTTTCAGCCAGCCGAACGGCAACAGCCGCCCATTGCCGGCGGCTTTGATCGCCTGGTTGAAGTCGGGCAGCGTCAAGGCGGCGCCGACGACCTCGCCGGTGTCGGCCTTCTCGGCGATCATCGCCCAGTTTTCGTCAAGCACAAACTTCAGGTCTTCGGCGTAAGCGCGCGCCTCTTTTTCGCTCAGCGGCACGAAACCCCAGTTGCGCTCCCAAGCCTCGTTGTAAACCTCAAGGAAACGGCCCACCTCAGCCTGCAGCTGCTTCTTGCGCATCGGCCGGCAGATGATTCCGTGTTCGCTTTCAACCTTCTCTGCCATCTCCCAGATCGCCGGGTGGACATCGGCCTTGCCGCTGATGTGTAGATCCCACATCAGCGTGTCCATCGCCTTGCGCAGCCCGCAGGCCTCTTCGAGCAGCGTGCGGTAGTAGGGGAAGTGCCATTCGGTGAGGATGATTGGCGTCAATTCGTAACCCTCGATCAGTAGGCCGCACTCGTCGTTGGTCGAGAAGCTCATCGGGCCGACGATGCGGTCTCGCCCGCGCTCACTGTTCCATTCGGCTGCGGCGTCGATCAGCGCCGCCGCTGCCTCTGCGTCGTCTTCGCATTCAAAGAAGCCGAACAGCCCCCAGAGGTTGTCCTGAAACTCGTTGAGGTTGTTGTCAACATGGGCCGAGATCCGCCCGACGACGCGGCCGTCGCGGTAGGCGAGGAAGAGCTGAACTTCAGCATGCTCAAAGAATGGGTTGTGCTTTGGATCGATGTGGCGGGCGCGCTCAAACCTCAGCGGCGCGAC
>CAJBXY010000126.1 GCA_903959665.1 uncultured Solirubrobacterales bacterium
CGCCCGCGCGGGGTTTCCGGTCCGCAGCGCCAGGCGCCCGACCCGCTCCCACGCATCGGCGTCCTGCGGCGCCAGCGCGGCGGCCCGCTCGGCCGCTTCGCTGGCGAGGTCAAAGGCTCGCATCTGCTCGTAGATCCGCGAGGCGAAGCGCTGCGGCGCGGGGCGCTGAGGCTCAACCCTCGCCCACGCGCGGACGGCGCGCGCGGCCGCATCGATCTCGCCGTCCTGCCAGAAGGCGAAGGTCATCAGTCGCAGCACCGCCGGGTTCTCAGGATCGGCGTCGCGGGCGTAGATCAGCCGCTGGGCGGCGAGCCCATAGTCGCCTTCGGCCAGTGCGTGGCGGGCGGCCGTCATAAAGCGCTCGACGCGGTCGGCGCCAGGGTCGGGCTTTGAGAAGTCGACGAACTGCAGGCTGTCGGCCGGAACGGTCCGCACGCCGGGCTGGAAGCTGACGCGCGCCCACTGCTGAATGTCGTCGCCATCGCCGGTGAAGTAGATCCCGCTGACGGTTCCCACTCCCCACTCCGGGTACGAGAGGCAGCGGGCGTAGCGGTGGACGACCGAGTGGTCGGGAACCTGCGATGAGAACGGGTCGTTGACCTTGCGGTCCTTGTCCGACTCCTGGCGGCGCTGCTCGGCCTCCCAGGCGCGCTGCCCTTCCTCGGCGCGGGCCTTGCGCGCCGCGGCGGCGCTGACCTTGACGGCGTTAGCGCTGACGCGGCCGCCGCGCAGCGTCGCGGCCAGCTGCTCGAGCTGGTCGGCGGCGCGGTTGATCGCCTGCAGATGGCGTTCGTGCGCGGCCTGTTTGCCGGGCGGCGCTAGGTCCGGGTGCCAAACCTTCGCTTGGCGGCGGCGAGCCAGCTGAACGTCGCGCTTGTCGAACGGCGGCGTCAGCTCCAAGAGGAGCGTCGACTGCTCGATGTCAAGCACATTGGACATAAGCGCTAAACGCTAGTCGATCAGCTTTCTCTCCATCGCCGCAATCGCGACGCGCCACATCAGCAGGCCGAAGATGATCAGGAAGGCGAAGTTCCAAACGTCGGCCCAGCCCTCCCAGCCAAAGGCTGCGTGGCGAACCAGCTGCACGCAGTGGAAGAGCGGATTGAGCTGCGCCAGCGCCTGCACCCAGCCAGGCAGCCCGGTCAGCGGGAAGAAGGTGCCGGCGACAAGGAATAGCGGCGTGATCACGGCGCTGGTGACGTAGTTGAAGTTCTCAATCCCTTTCAGCCACCCAGCGATCGCCACGCCGGTACAGGCCCAGCCGTAACCGGCGACGAAGTTGATCGCCGGCACGGCGAGCATCCCCCAGCTGGGATCAAGGCCAAAAACGAGGCCGACCAGCAGCGGCGCGCAGCCATAGACCGAGGCGCGCATCGCCAGCCAGAGCGCCTCGCCGGTGACCAGCTCTTCGGTGTCTACCGGGGCGGCGAGAATCGCGTCGTAGGTGTGTTGGAACTTGTACTTGATGAAGGTGCCGAACATCGCCGGGAAGATGCTCGAGAAGAGGACAGCCGTGGCAACAGTGCCGGTGGCAACAAAATCGATGTAGTCGTAGCCGCCAACGACCGAAACGAGCGAACCGAAGCCAAAGCCGAAGGCCAGCAGGTAGATCGTCGGCTCAACCGTCGAGGAGAAGGTCGTCGAGCGCCAGTAAGAGGAGAAGTTGATGATCTCGCGCACCAGCACGCCGCCGATCGCCGTCCGCTCAAGGCGGCCCGGATCGCGCTCTTCCAGCTCCGCCGTGCTCACGCGATCTCCTCGCCGGTCAGCAGCACAAAAACGTCCTCGAGGTTGGCCGGCCTGCGCTCACCGGCCGGCGCGCGGCCATCGGCGTCATCGAGCCCAAGCACGGCGATCGAAGTGCCGGTGCGGCGGGTCGGAAAGCCCTCCTTCGCCATCTCGGCCTCAACCTCAACGAGCCGCTCCGGCGAGCCGTAGATCTCAACCGCATCGCGCCCGGCGTGCTCGGCGACAAGCTCGGTCGGCGCGCCGACGGCGACGGCAGAGCCGTGCGAGACGATCGTGACCGAATCACAGAGCCGCTCGGCCTCCTCGATGTAGTGAGTTGACATCAGGATTGAAACGCCCTCGCTGCGCAGCAGATCGATCAGCGCCCAGAGCTCCTGGCGCACCTGCGGATCAAGGCCAACGGTCGGCTCATCAAGCAGCACAAGCTGCGGCTGGTGAATTAGCGAACGGCCGATCAAGAGCCGCCGCCGCATTCCGCCGGAGAGCTCATCGACCTTTGAGTCGCGACGCTGACCGAGGTTGGCGATCCTCAGTACGCGCTCGATTGCAGCCTTGCGCTTGGCCTTCGGCACGCGGTAGAGGTGCGAGAAGACGACGAGGTTCTGCTCAACCGTGAGCGTCGTGTCGAGGTTGTCGAGCTGCGGCACGACGCCCATCCGCGCGCGCGCCGCCTTCGAGTCGCCGGGCAGCTCGTGGCCGAGCACCGTGATCTGCCCTTCGTCGGCAATCGTCTGCGCCGTCAGCATCCGCATCGTCGTTGATTTTCCGGCGCCGTTGGGGCCGAGCAGGCCAACGCAGCGGCCTTCGGGAACAACTAGATCAAGCCCGTTGACGGCCGTAATTTCGCCGTAGCGCTTGACGACGTGGCTTAGCTCGAGTGCGTGGGCAGCTGATGGCACGTCGAAAGGATCGCAGGCCGCTCTATCGTTCATCGCAATGGCTCACCAATACATCTTTACGATGCACAAGCTGACAAAGACTTATCCGCCGGATAAGACCGTCCTCAGCGACGTTTCGCTCTCCTTCTACCCAGGAGCCAAGATCGGCGTGCTCGGCTACAACGGCGCCGGCAAGTCGAGCGTGCTGAAGATCATGTCCGGCCAAGACGAGGATTACCGCGGCGACGCTGAGCTCGCACCGGGTGCCAGCGTCGGCCTGCTTGAGCAGGAGCCGCAGCTCGACCCTGAGAAGGACGTCAAAGGCAATGTTGAGGAGGCGGTCGGCGAAACGCGCGCTCTGCTCGACCGCTTCAACGAACTGGCAGCCAACTACTCGGATGAGACGGCCGAAGAGTTCGCCGACCTTCAGGCGAAGATCGACGCCGCCGACGCTTGGAATCTCGACACGCAGCTTGAGTACGCGATGGACGCACTGCGGCTGCCGCCAAGCGACGCCGACGTGACGAAGCTCTCCGGCGGTGAGCGGCGGCGCGTTGCGCTCTGCCGGCTTCTGCTGACGGCCCCCGACCTGCTGCTGCTCGACGAGCCGACCAACCACCTCGACGCCGAATCGGTCGGCTGGCTCGAGCGACACCTCGCCGAGTACAAGGGAGCAGTCGTCGCCGTAACCCACGATCGCTACTTCCTCGACAACGTCGCCGGATGGATCCTCGAACTTGACCGCGGCCGCGGCCTTCCCTACGAAGGGAACTATTCGAGCTGGCTGGAGCAAAAACAACAGCGTCTGAGCCAAGAAGGCAAGCAGGAGAAGGCGCGCCAGAAGACGATCAACTCGGAACTTGAGTGGGTCCGCGAGAACCCCAAGGGCCGGCGCAAGAAGGCGAAGGCGAGGATCTCCAACTACGAGGAGCTGCTCGCGCAAGAGGCGGCAGTTCAGCTCGATCAGGTGCAGATCCACATCCCTGCCGGGCCACGGCTCGGCGGCGTCGTCGTCGAAGCGAAGGGCTTGAAGAAGGGCTTCGGCGACAAGCTGCTGATCGAGGATCTCAGCTTCTCGCTGCCTCCGGGCGGGATCGTCGGCGTGATCGGCCCCAACGGCGCCGGTAAGTCGACGCTGTTCAAGATGATCACCGGCGATGAGCAGCCCGACGCCGGCGAGCTGAAGATCGGCGAGACGGTGCAGATCGCGGCCGTCGACCAGAGCCGCGACGCGCTCGACGACAACAAGACCGTCTGGGAAGAGATCAGCGGTGGCGACGAGCAGATCATGGTTGGCGAGCGCGAAATGAACTCACGCGCCTACACCTCATCGTTCAACTTCAAGGGCTCCGACCAGCAGAAAAAGGTCGGCACGCTCTCCGGCGGCGAGCGCAACCGCCTCCATCTGGCGAAGGTGCTCAAGAGCGGCGGCAACCTGCTGCTGCTCGACGAGCCGACCAACGACCTTGATGTCGACACGCTGCGCGCGCTCGAGGAGGCGCTGCTGAGCTTCGCCGGCTGCGCCGTCGTGATCTCGCACGATCGCTGGTTCCTTGACCGAGTCGCCACGCACGTTCTTGCTTTTGAGGGCGATTCGCAGGTGACTTGGTTCGAAGGCAACTTTGAGGCCTACGAGGAGCACCGCCACGAGCTGCTCGGCGATGAGGCCGACCGGCCGCACCGGATTAGCTACAAGCGCCTAACGAGGGACTGAACCGAAGATGATCGAGATCTCACTCTTCACCGACCCTGCCTGCCCGTGGGCCTTCTCGGCTGAACCATTCCGGCGCAAGATCGAATGGCTCTACGGCGACCACGCGGCTTGGGAGCTTGTGATGGTTGGCCTAAGAGAAGACCCGGCCGAATTAGAGGCGAAGGGATTTACGCCGGCAATGATGGCTGCCGCCGCGAAGCAGATCGCTGCCGCTCACGGAATGCCGATCGACAGCAGCGAGCGCGAACGTCTTAACGCAACGCTGCCGGCCTGCCGCGCCGTCGTCGCCGCGCGGCTTAACTCCCCGGGCCACCAGCAGACGCTGCTGCGCGCAATTCAGGTGCGTGGCTTTGCCGGTGAAATGATCGACGAGCCAGCAACAATTGCCGCCGCCGCAGCCGACGCCGAAATCGACGCGCATGACTTGGAGCAGTGGTCAGCGCAGGGCGAGACGCTGGCAGCACTGGCTACCGACATGCAGCGCGCGCGCCACCCGCTGCCAGCCGCGCTGGTTCTCGACGAGCGCCTCGCCGACTGGGAAGGCGGCCGCCGCTACACCTGCCCCTCGTACGAGATCAGAGTTGACGGTGGCGAGCCGATCGTGATCCCCGGCTTCCAACCTTGGGCCGTTTACGACGTCGCACTAGCCAACCTCGCCCCCGAGACGCCGCGGCGCGCGGCTCCGGAGAGCGTCAGCGAGGTGCTCGAGTGGGCCGCCGAGCCGCTCGCAACGCGCGAAGTCGCCGTTGTGATGGGAATCGAGCATGACGAGGCAGCTACCGCTCTTGCCGAGGTCGCTCAGCGCCGCGA
>CAJBXY010000127.1 GCA_903959665.1 uncultured Solirubrobacterales bacterium
CGTCCACGCGGTTGGCGTGACGATCTCTGAGGAGCAGGCGGCGCTGGCGCGCGAACGGATCATTGAAGCCGGGATGCAGGACCAGTGCGAAGTTCGCCTGCAGGATTACCGCGAAGTCAACGACGGCCCGTACGACAAGATTTCAAGCGTCGGCATGTTCGAGCACGTCGGCCGCGACAACCTGCCGATCTACCTCCAGCAGGCGCGCAGCCTGATCGCCAAGGATGGGCTCTTCCTCAACCACGGAATCGTGCGCGTCGGCGAGGACCATCAGATGCACCCGAAGAGCTTCACGCAGCGCTACGTCTTCCCTGACGGTGAGCTGCACACGCAGGGGATCGTGATCAGCGCGATCGAGGCCGCCGGCTTCGAACTGGTTGACGACGAATCGCTCCGCCCCCACTACGCCGAGACTCTGCGCCGCTGGGCGATCAACCACGACAGCGACCGCGAAGCAGCGATCGCCGAGATCGGCCCCGAACGCGAACGCGTCTGGCGCCTCCACAACTACGGCGCCGCGCTCGGCTTCGAACGCAGCCGCCTCTCGGTCCACCAGGTGATCGCCCGGCCGGTCGAAGAGTACGAACCGGCGCCGCCGCTCCGAGTTCGCTCGTATCCGGTTTAGCCGCCGCCGGCTTATAGGCTGACGGCGTGCCCGCAATCACGCACCAGCAGCTTCAGCTCGGTGATGTCGAATTCCACGTAGCCCAGTGCGGCGAGGGCGAGCCCGTGCTTCTGCTCCACGGCTTCCCTGAGCTTTGGTATTCGTGGCGCCATCAGATGCAGGCGATTGCCGATTCGGGAAGGCGCGCGATTGCCCCCGACCTGCGCGGCTTCGGTGGCAGCAGCGCGCCTGAGGCGGTCGAGGCCTACGACATCGAAGCGCTAACCGGCGACCTGGCGGCGCTGCTCGGCGCGCTTGAGATTGAGCAGGCCGTCGTCGTCGGCCACGACTGGGGCAGCGACTTGGCTTGGAAGTTCGCTCTCCTTTACCCGCAGCTCGTGCGCGCCGTTGTTGGGATCAGTGTTCCTTACGTGCCGCGCGCGCCGGCCGAACCGATCTCGCTGATGCGCGAACACATTGGTGAGGACTTCTACATCGTTTGGATTCAAGAGCCCGGCGTGGCTGACGCGGCGCTCAGCGCCGACGTGCGCCGCACGCTGGCAACGCGCGAGGTCTGGAACGCCGAGTGGGCAGCGCGCCATGACGAGCCGCCAACGCCGCCGTGGATGAGCGAGGAGGATCTGCAGCTCTACGTGGACGAGTTCACGCGCACCGGGTTCACCGGCGGCCTGAACTGGTACCGCAACCTAGACCGCAGCTGGGCCTACCTCGAACAGTTTGAGGGCCGCACAATCGACCAGCCGGCGCTCTTCATCACCGGTAGCCGCGACCCGGTCCGCGCTTTCATGCCGCACGAGGCGATGACCGGCTCGGTCACCGACCTGCGCGACGTCGTGATAATCGAGGGCGCAGGCCACTGGGTCCAGCAGGAACGGCCGGACGAAGTGAATGCGGCGCTGCTTGGTTTCCTCGGCTCGCTTAGCGCCGCCAGCTAGCAGTGAAGGAAGCCGCGGCAGCTATGCAGTTGGCGGCAGCTCAACCGACTCGTTGATCAGCAGCGCCATCGCTTCGGAGCGGCTTGTCACGCCGAGCTGGCGGTAGACGCTCTGGGTGTGCTTCTCGACCGTGCGCACACTGATCCCAAGCTGGTAGGCGACTCGCTGGCTGCGCAACCCTTGAGCGAGCAGGGCGAAGATCTCGGCCTCGCGCACCGTTAGCCCGTGGTCGCGCAGCCGCGCCTCGGTGAAGCGGCCGGCGCGGAGAGCTTCGATCTCAAGGCTTGGCGCTTCGCAGCCGGCGACGACGGTGCCGATCAGCCGCGCATGTTCGCGCTCCTGCTCGGTGAAGCCTGGTTCGGCGCGGCAGAAGATCAGCGCCGATGTGCGGCCGCTGGGGGCTGGGATCGGCACGCGCAGCTCGTCGCGAATTCCTGTTCCCGCGTAGCAGTCGACGTAGAACTCAGAGGCGACAAAGTCGTCGGGCTTCATCAGATCGGAGATCGCGATCACGTTCTCCGAGTTGCCGTTGCCGGACAGCGAGTAGTCGATCAGCGGATGGTCCTTGGCGCGCGCGGCCAGATGGATCGCAAGCTCAGCCGAAATCACCTCCGGCGCATTGGAAACAAAGCTGACGACGCCGCTCCCGAGCTCGACGGCGCCGTAGACGACCGCGAGGCAGGGGATCACGCTGTCGGCCGCGAGCGCGGCGCGGTGGACGCCATCGACCGAACCGACGGCGGAAACGATTCCACTTACAACCTCAACCAGATTTTCGTTCACGGATACCCCCCCCCCGGAGTAATTGGCTCAGGCTTAAGCGGCAGGCACCTTGAACAAGCGCCACTGTTTCTAATAGTTAGTATGCCTTAGGTTGCGGCGCCGTGCAGGGTTCTGACAAGACGAATTCGTCCTCTTTTATGACAGCGTTCTCAGCTTGCCGGCGTCGCTGAGCCGCCAAAGGCGGGAATCGCTACGCGCACCTGCAGGCCGCCGAGCGGCGACGTGCCAAGCGTGAGGTTGCCGCCGTAGCGGGCTGCCTGCGCCGCAGCTATCGCCAGGCCAAGGCCGGTGCCGGCGCCGCGCGCTCCTTCGCCGCGGACGAAGCGTTCGAGCACTCGGGCACGCTGATCCTCAGCGATCCCCGGCCCGTCATCGTTAACCTCAATTACCGCTTCGCCGCCCGTCGCTTTTTCGATAACAACCTCGACAGTACCGTCGGGGCGGCCGTGGAGGGCGGCGTTGTCGAGCAGGTTGTCAAGCATCATCCGCAGGCTCTCAGCCTCAGCATTCACCACCGGGCCGCTCTGCGGCGC
>CAJBXY010000128.1 GCA_903959665.1 uncultured Solirubrobacterales bacterium
CGCCAGTTCTGGTCGATTCCACGTACGCGGGCGTCGAGCAGCGTCGCGTTCTCGGTGCTGCGCTGGTAATTGCCGGCCACTCCCACGCCGGCGCCAAGCTTGCCGCCGAAACCGCTGCGACGACCCTCTATCCCGTAGCTGCGAACGAGCGTCACGCCGTCGCTGTTGATCCTTGCCTTCAGCGCCTCGGAAACTTCTGCCGCCGGGCCGAAGCCGACGCCGCGGTCCCTTAGCGCGGCGATGAACGAGGCGGCAACCTGGCGGCTAGCGGCATTACTGAGGTCAAGGTGCTGCTCGACCTCGACCGACATTCCCTGCCTCAGCGGCAGGCTGCCGACGCCGGGGACAAGCTTGCTGACGGCCCCGGGCAGCTTTGCTCCTGCGTGGAAGCGGCGCGCGTCGAAGACGCCAAGGTCGATCGGATCTCCGGCGCGGTCGAGCGTCAGCGTGTAGAGCTCGCCGCGGCGCAGGCCACCTTCGACGCCGCTGGCCGGGAGCGGCGAGAGGTCGGCGAGCAGCTCGTTGCGGCGCGCGATCGTCAGCGTGCGCTGGCCTGTGCGATGGTCGAGCCGCTCGCCAACTAGATCCTCGGCCTCGAAGCTGATTCCGGCGGCGGCGAGGCGGCCGCCGATGATGCTGCTGAGGCCGCTCTCGCCAAAGCTGATGTCAGCAGGAGGCGGCGCAACGCGGCGGGTGGGCGGCGCTGTTAGCGGACGCCTGCCGCGGCCGGTCATCGTCGCTGCCACCGGCGCGAGCTGCGCGATCAAGCGCTCGGCGGCCGCTGCGCTGGCCACCGTCCAGGCTCGCCCGCGGGCGATCCGGCCGCTGAACGAGCCGCTCGCCGCGGCGCCATAGTCGGCGCCGCCGACAGAGACGCTTCCGCCAGCCGTCAGCTCCAACCCAGCTCCGCCGCTTTCGACCAGCGTCACCAGCTCGGTTCCGTCGGAGCTGCGCTGGCGGATGATCGTGCGGCCGCCGGCGAGACGGATCACGGCGACCACGACGACAAGATCTTGGCTCGCGGTTTGCGATCCAACCACGCACGGCGCGCGGTCGCGCTCGCAGTCGCCGCCACCGACTACGCAGATGCCGCGCGCGAACTGCGCCAGCACCGAAGCCGCCAGCCCTTCTCCTTTGACCGCCACCGCGCCGCCGCCGACCACCAGCGTTGAGATCACGAGCAGGACGATGTACTCAAGGCTGGCCTGGCCGCTGTCGTTGCGCACGCGCCTTAAGTTGGCGGCGCGCCGGTTACGCCGCTACTGCCAATCAGCACCGCAGCACGCGCAGCAGCGCGCAGCATTGCCGCCTAGCGGTGGCGGAACCAGCCGCCGCCGACAAGGTCGCGAAAGACGACGAGGTCTCCCCCATCGATCGTCACAAGCTCCCAGTAGCGGCGCCGCAATGGCTGCTCGCTCCACCAACTGTCCTCAACCAGCCACGATTCGCGCACGGCGCTGATTTCGCTTCCCTCAACTTCGAGCGGCCTGCCACCGACGCCAGCGCATACCCGCACCTCACGCGGCGCGCCAAGCCTTCTTGCGGCCGGGGTCATCGCTCGTACGGGGTGAGAACGGCGCGGCGCTCAGGGATCCTCGACCCAGGATCGGCGAGCAGCACGCGCAGCGCCGCCTGCGGCCCGGCCAGCGCGCGCAGCTGGCCGATCGCCTCGCTGAGCCGTCCGGCGCGGCGGAACTCTTCGTCATCGAAGAGCGCCTCCGCCGGCGGCGCCGGCGGGCCGAGCTGCTCGGCGGCAAGTCGTAGCGACTTTGCTGGCGCCGGCAGTAGCGCCAGCCTTAGTGCCAGCGCGGTGCGGATTCGCAGCGCGTCGCTGAGCGGCTCACGGAAGACGACGCGCTCGCGCCAGGTGCCGCCCTCTGTCAGCTCGGCCGAGAGCGTTGCTGCGCGCAGCGTTCGCCCACCAAGCTCGCTGCGGGCGAGCAGGGAGTCAACGAGCATTTCGAGCGCCACCGCGAGCTGCGGGCCGGAGGCCGATTCGATCAGCGTCAGAGTCTCTTCCAAAGGTTCGCTTGGCTTACGCGGCCGCAGCGGGCGGTCGTTGCCGTGCGCCATCTCCCAGGCAGTTATTCCGGCGCGGCCGAAGCGATCGGAGACGCTGCCGCGCGGCAGGGCGGCGAGCTGACCTAGCGTCGTGATGCCGAAGCGGGAGAGCGGCTCAACCAGCTTCGCCGTTGCCGGCTCGCGCGCCAGCAGCGCTACTGGAGCGCCTGCCAGCTGCGCGGCGCCGTCAACTACCGACGGCCTGCGGCTACGCGCCTGCTCTGCGGCTACGACGGCGCAGAAGCGAGACGACCCGGCGCCGATCCGCGCCGGCAGCTTCAGCGCCGCACGCGTTGCCTTCACGACGCCGTCGAG
>CAJBXY010000129.1 GCA_903959665.1 uncultured Solirubrobacterales bacterium
AAGGAAACGCTGATGAAGGCGGATTCCTACGCCTACCGCGATCGGCGCAACCGCAAGCGTGACTTTCGTCGCCTTTGGATCACCCGCATCAACGCCGCTGCGCGGCTCAACGGGATGACCTACGCAACCTTCATGCACGGCCTCAACGAAGCTGGGTTTGAGCTAGACCGCAAGGTGCTGGCCGACATCGCCGTCCGCGATCCTGAGACTTTCCGCCGATTTGTTGACGCCGCCCGAGAGGCGACGGCCGCTGAGTCCTAGACTCCGCCGCCGTTTCGCCGCTACTGGGCGCCGCTTCCGCAAGGAGGGGCGCCCTTTTTTTTGGAGCAAAACGAGAGCCCAATGACAATCCACAATCCACAACATCCAAACTTGAATCAAGTCACGCTCCTGCGCACTCGGCGCGGGCGCGACCGCAGCGGGCGGTTCGTTGCTGAGGGCGAAGATCTAATCGCCGCGGCGGCAGCGAACGGCTGGCAGCCAGTCGATTCGTTCGTTGCCGAGGGCAGCGGCCTTAGTGGAACCGAGGTCAGTGAAGAGGCCTTGGCCGAAGTCTCAGCGCTCGGTTCGGGAACGCGCGCGCTCGCGATCTACGAGCAGCGTTGGGGTGAGCCGGCCGGTCCGCTCGCCGTTTGGCTGCACGGAGTCGGCGACCCGGGGAACGTCGGCACGGTCATCCGCAGCGCTCATGCTTTTGGAGCGACGAGCGTGATCCTTGGGCCCGGCAGCGCAGACCCGTTCGGGCCAAAGGCGGTGAGGGCGAGCATGGGGGCGATCTTTAGCGTCACCGTCGCGCGCGCAGACGAACTAGCGCAGCTCCCTGGAACGTCCGTCGCGCTCGCCGCCTCGGCGCCATTGCCGCTCGACGGCGCGCCTTGGCCGCAGGGGGAAGTGACGCTGCTGATCGGCGCCGAGCGCGAAGGTTTACCACCGGCCGTTGTCGAGGCGGCCGATGAGGCTCGCTCGATCGCGATCACCGGCGACTCTCTAAACGCCGCGATGGCAGCGACAATCGCGCTCTATTCCTGCACGAGGAAGCTTTAGGGTGGCGACGATGATTGAACGCGTAGCTGAGATTCAAAAGCAGGCCGAAGCTGAGATCTCAGCGGCGTCGTCGTCGGCTGCGCTCGAGGAGCTGCGCGTTCAGTACCTCGGCCGTAAGGCCGAGCTGCCACAGCTGCTGCGCGACGTCGCGCAGCTTCCGCCTGATCAGCGCGGCGAGGCCGGTCGCACCGCGAACGAGGCTCGCCAATCGCTGGAGGCGATGATTGAGGCCGCTGCCGCCCGCTTCGAGGCCGACGAGCTGACCGCCGCGCTGGCAGCCGACAAGGTTGACATCACGCTGCCTGGTTCGCCGATTGAAGCGGTCGGCCATCATCATCTTCTAAGCGCTACAAGGCGCGAGATTGAGGACGTTTTCTGCGGCCTCGGCTACAGCGTCGTCGAAGGCCCTGAGGTTGAGCTAGTCCACTACAACTTCGACGCGCTAAACCACGCCCCGGCGCATCCAGCTCGCGGCCGCAGCGACACTTTCTACATCGAGGGTGGCGGCGAGGGCCCCGACCAAGTGCTGCTGCGGACTCACACATCGCCGATGCAAATTCGAATCATGGAGCAGACTCCGCCACCGATCGCGCTGATCGTCCCGGGCCGCGTATTCCGCCGCGACAGCGACGCCACGCACACGCCACAGTTCCACCAGATCGAAGGGCTGCTCGTTGACGAAGGCGTAACGCTCGCCGACCTCAAGGGCACCTTGCTGGCCTTCGCGCGTGCGATCTTCGGCGAGGGCCGTGAGCTGCGACTGCGGCCGCACTTCTTCCCCTTCACCGAGCCGAGCGTGGAGGTGGATGTCTCCTGCTTCATGTGTGAGCAGGGCTCCGTGGCCGACGGTGGTCGCTGTTCGCTCTGCAAGGGAACCGGCTGGCTCGAGGTGCTCGGTTCGGGGATGGTCGATCCGAACGTCTTCGCCGCCGTAAGCGAACACGGCTACGACCCGGATTCGCACCAAGGCTTCGCCTTCGGACTTGGGATCGAGCGGATCGCGATGCTCAAGCACGGCGTTCCCGACCTGCGCTTCTTCTATGAAAACGACCTGCGCTTCCTGCGCCAGTTTGGCTGAGGGCTAGCTATGCGCGTACCGATCGATTGGCTAAGCGAATACGTCGGCGTTGAGATCACGCCGGTTGAACTCGCCGAGCGCTTGGCGATGACAGGGACCGAGGTCGCTCGCGTGCTCCACCACGGGCCGCTGTCGGCTGACAACTTCGTCGTCGGCAAGGTCTTGAGCGCCGAGCAGCACCCCGATGCCGACAGGCTGCGCGTCTGCGGCGTCGATACGGGAGACGCAGAGCCGCGCACAATCGTCTGCGGCGCGCCGAATGTCGCCGCCGGGCAGACCGTCGCGGTAGCGCTGCCAGGTGCCGTGATGCCGGATGGGACGACGCTTGGCGAGGCGAAGCTGCGCGGAATCAAATCTTCGGGAATGATCCTCGCCGAGGACGAGCTTGGTATTGGCGGCGAGCACGACGGAATAATGGTTCTCGGCGACGAGCTTGCCGCTGGAACACCGCTCGGAGACGTCTTCGCCGTCTCGAGTGAGGTTTTGGAGCCGGAGATCACGCCAAATCGCGGCGACTGTGGTGGCCTTTACGGAATTGCGCGCGAGGTACATGCCGCCACCGGCGCTGCACTCAGCGCGCCGCCCTGGAGCCATGACCCCGGTGAGGCGACGATTGGGCAGGCGCCGGCTGGCATATCGGTCACGGTCGAGAACGCGGGCCTCTGCCCGCGCTTCACCGCGCGCATCTTCGAGAACGTCACCGTAGGGCCGTCCCCGATCTGGCTTAAGGCCCGGCTCGCCGCCGCCGGTCAGCGATCGATCAGCAACGTCGTCGACATCACCAATTACGTGATGCTCGTCAGCGGGCATCCACTCCACGCGTTCGACCTCGATCAGGTCTCCGGTGGCGAGCTGACAGTCCGCGCCGCGCGCGACGGCGAGAAGCTAACAACGCTCGATGGAGAAGAGCGCATCCTCGACGCCGACATCTGCCTGATCGCCGACGCGGACGGCCCGACCTCATTGGCAGGGGTGATGGGGGGCAGCCGCTCCGAGGTGAGCGAGCAGACGACGCGCGTACTGCTCGAGGTCGCGGTGTGGGACGGCGCCAACATCAACCGGACGTCTACTCGCCTCGGACTGCGCAGCGAAGCATCATCGCGCTTTGAGAAGGGTCTTTCGCCCGAGGGAGCGCTAGAGGCTCAGGCAATGGCTACGGCGCTGATGCTCGAGCTGACCGGCGCGACGCTCTCCGACGGCACGCTCGACATCGGTGGCGAGGGGCCTGCTGCAGACGTTGTTCGCCTTCGCGACGCCCGGATCGTCTCGCTGCTCGGCACGCCGATCGAACGTGAACGCTCACAAAAGATTCTCGAAGCCCTCGGGTTCGGAGTCGAAGCTGCGGATGACGGCCTCGACGTGACAGTGCCGCACTGGCGCCGTGACGACGTAACGCGCGAGGCAGACCTAATCGAAGAGGTCGCGCGGATCAACGGCCTTGACTCGCTACCGGCAACGCTTCCATTGAACCGCACCGGCCGCGCCGGGGGCCTAAGCCGCGAACAGCAGCTAATCCGTCGCGCCGAGGACGTCTTGGTGGGGCGTGGTCTCTGCGAGATCGTCGGCTGGTCGTTCACCGACCCGCAGGTCTGCGAGCAGCTTCTGCTCCCCGCCGACCATCCGCTGCGCGCGCTGGTCGTGATCGAGAACCCAATGAGCTCGGCGCAGTCGGTTATGCGGCCGTCGATCCTGCCGTCACTGCTTGACGCCGCCGCATACAACTTGGCTCGCGGGGCCGACGGGTGCGCGCTCTTTGAGTCCGGGTCGGTCTACCGTGCCGGCCCCACCAACGACGGCATGGCAGCCAACGAGCACCATGGCCTCGGCGCGATCATCACGGGCCCGGCTCGGTTGCCAAGCTGGGACGATGCGCAGCCGCCGGCGGCGCGGATCGGGACAGCACACGCGCTCGTCAGCTCCGTGCTTGGGGCGCTCGGTATCGACTGGGAGGTCGAAGACGGCGAGCTTCCATTCCTGCACCCCGGCCGCACGGCGATGATTCGCACCAGCGAAGGGCTGCTCGGCTGGTTCGGCGAAGTTCATCCCGCTGTCGCCGCGAGCTGGGAGATCGAGCAGCCGATTGCCGCGCTGGCAATCGACATTGGCCGAGCGGCCGCAGAGGCGCCAGCGCATTCGATCTTCAGCGACCTGACCAGCTTCCCGCCGCTGCGCGAGGACCTTGCCGTGATCGTGCCGGCCGGTGTTAGCGCCGCGAGCGTCGTTACCTGCGTCACTGAGGCTGGCGCGCCGCTCGTCAGTCGTGCCGAAGTCTTCGATGTTTACAGCGGCGAGCAGGTAGGGGAGGGGCGCGTGTCGCTCGCGCTCCACGTTGACTTTTCGGTCGACGATCGAACGCTCAGCGACGAGGACGTGGCGCCGCTGCGTGAGAAGATTGTCGCCGCGCTGAAGAGTGAACTGGACGGTGAGCTTCGTGGCTGAGAAACGGATTCTTGTGGCAGGAGCCTCGGGCTATGCCGGCGCGCTGGCGGCCGAGCTGGTTGACCGTCACCCGGGCTTTTCGCTAGCGGCGGCGACGAGCCGCTCCGACGCGGGCCAGCGGCTCAGCGCGCTCTATCCCCAATACCGCTGCGACGCTGTGCTCGAGGAGCTTTCAGCCGGATCGCACGGCCACTTGGATGGCGCGATCGTCGCCTACCCGCACGGGGCGTCCGCTCCCGTCGTCGCCGCGCTGCGCGCCGAGGGCGTGCCGGTCGTTGATTTGAGCGCAGACTTTCGCCTCCGCGACCAGGCCGTTTACGAGCAGTGGTATGTGCCCCATCAAGCGCCCGAGCTGCTCGCAGAGGCTGTATACGGGCTTCCTGAACGCAATCGTCAGGAGATCAAAGGCGCTCAGCTCGTCGCCAACCCCGGCTGCTACCCGACTGCCTCTGTGCTGGCGCTGGCGCCGCTGGCGCCGTTCATCAGCGACGTCGTGATCGACGCCAAGAGCGGCGTCTCTGGCGCCGGGCGTGAGGCGAGCGCGGTGACGCACTTCGTCAGCGTCGATGAGAACGTCAAGCCTTACGGCGTAGGGCATCACCGCCACATGCCGGAGATCGACCAAGAGCTCGCGCTCGCGGGCGCCTCCGACCTAACCGTCACCTTCACGCCGCACCTCGTCCCGCTCGACCAAGGCGAGCTCGTGAGCTGTTACGCAACTTTGAATCAGCAGGTCGACATCGACGCTCTATACGCTGACGCGTACGACGACGAGCGCTTCGTTGAGGTCGTTGATCACCTCCCAGGCGTGCGCGAAGTCCGCGGCACAAACCTCTGCCGAATCAATGTCAGGATCGACGAGCGGACCGGCAAGGCATTCGTCTTCGCCGTGATCGACAACCTTTGGAAGGGAGCCTCCTCCCAGGCTGTCCAGAACCTCAACCTGATGCTCGGTCTCCCCGAGCAGCAAGGACTCGAACTATGAATCTCTTCACATCACGCTGGGCGCCGCTGCCGGTCGGCGTCCGCGAAGTAATCGAAGGCGGGCTCCCGGCCGGGTTTCGCGCCGGCGCGCTCGCTGCCGGGATCAAACCATCAGGGAAGCTCGACCTTGGCCTCCTGATCTGCGATCAGCCGGACGCAACGAGCGCCGCGCGCTTCACACGCTCTGGCGTTCAGGCCGCACCGGTGATGCTGACGCGTGAGCGTTGCCATCTTGGGCAGCTACGCGCGGTCGTTGCCAACAGTGGCAACGCCAACGCGGCGACCGGTCACGACGGATACGAGGTCGCCGCGGCGATGCAGAGCGCCGCCGCCGCCGCGCTCGGCGTGGGCGCCCACCAAGTTGCCGTCTGTTCGACCGGCGTGATCGGCGTCCAGCTCGATCCCGAACCGGTCATTGCCGGGATTAGCGAGTGCGCTCAGCGACTGACTACCGACGGCGGCGACGATTTTCAACGCTCAATCATGACTACCGACGCGTTCGAGAAGCGGGCGACAATTGAGCTAGCGCTTTCGGGCGGACCGGTGCGAATCAGCGCTCAGGCAAAGGGTGCTGGAATGATTCAGCCGTCGTTCGCGACGATGCTTTGCTTCATCGAAACCGATGCCAAGCTTGAGGATCACACCGCGGAGCTGCTGCTGAGCGTGACCGTCAAGCGGAGCTTTGACCGAATCTCCGTTGACGGTCAGCTCTCAACCAACGATGCCGTCGTACTAATCGCCAGCGGCGCCAGCGGCGTCACTATCGATCCCGAGAGCGACGATGAGCTTCGCTTCGGCGAGGCCCTTGACGGCCTACTGCGCGCGCTTGCGATCGCGATAGTGCGCGACGGCGAAGGCGCAGTGAGGGTTGGCCGCGTCGTCGTTCACGGCGGCAGCGGAGCACACGTTGAACGGGTCGCGCGGACGATCGCCAATTCGCCGCTTGTGAAGACCGCGCTTCACGGCGGCGACCCGAACTGGGGTCGGATTGCTCAAGCCGCTGGAATGGCGATCCCCGACTCAGCGCCGCTGCCGGTTGACATCGCGATCGAAGGGATGCAGGTCTGCGTCGCCGGCCAAGAACTCGACCACGACCGTGACGCGCTCGCCGTTCGCGTCAGTGGCGACGAGATTGAATACACCGTCGGACTTCCAGGTGAAGGCCATCAGGCTGAATGTTTCTTCTCCGATTTAAGTCCGCAGTACATCAGCATTAACGCCGACTACACGAGCTGAGGCCATGGAACCGATCGAGCCCACACATCACGTTGCCACGCTGCTTGAGGCACTGCCGTACATCCGCGAATTCCACGGCCAAACGATCGTCATCAAGTACGGCGGCGCCGCGATGGAAGACCCAGCGTTGTGCGAAGAGTTCGCGCGTGACGTTGTCCTGCTCAAGTACGTTGGGCTTAACCCGATCGTCGTTCACGGCGGCGGTCCGGAGATCACCGACTACATGGAGCGGCTCGGACTTCCAGTTGAGTTCCGTGGCGGGCTGCGCGTCAGCGACGAGGCCACCGTTGAGGTGGCAAAGATGGTGCTGATCGGCAAAGTCAACAAGGAGATCGTGCTGCGCCTCGGGCGCTACGGGCAGCCTGCGGTTGGGCTGAGCGGCGACGACGGCAACCTTTTCAGCGTCTCCCGCCGAAGCGCCCCCGACGGCAGCGACATCGGCTTCGTTGGATCGATCGATCACGTTGACGTCGACGTCCTCAATCACATCGCGACCGACTACATCCCGGTGATTGCGTCAATCGGCCCCGGCGCCGACGGTCAGAGTTACAACATCAACGCCGACGACGCCGCTGCTGCAGTGGCGCTCGCAACCTCGGCCTACAAGGCAATCTTCCTCACCGACGTGGCCGGCTGGCTCGAGAACCCTGAAGATCCCGAAAGCCTGATCAGCCAGGCCACGCCCGACGAGCTGCGCGCGGCACTGAGTTCAGTCGACGGTGGCATGCGTCCGAAGCTCGAAGCCTGTCTGAACGTTGTTGACGGCGGCGTCGGTTCGGCGCACATCGTCGACGGTCGCGTTCCGCACTCGCTGCTGCTCGAGCTCTTCACCGACGCCGGCATGGGAACGAAGATCGCGGCGGCGCAGTGAACCTGACTGAGCTGCAATCGCTTGACGACGCGAACGTTGTCGGCACCTATGCGCGCCTGCCGCTGCAGATCGTGCGTGGATCCGGCAGCTGGGTTTGGGATGAGCAAGAGAACCAATACCTCGACCTTCTTTGCGGTATCTCGGTAACCAATCTCGGCCACTGCCATCCGCAGGTGGTCGACGCGATACGCGACCAAGCGCGAACGCTGATCCACGCCTCCAACCTCTTCTACACAGAGCCAGGCATCCGCCTTGCCGAGAAGCTCTCGGCCTCCTCGCTCGGAGGCAAGGTCATCTTCGGCAACTCCGGCGCTGAGGCGATCGAAGCGGCGATCAAGTGCGCGCGCCGCGCCAAGTCAGGCGGCGAGATCGTGACGCTCGAAAACGCCTTCCACGGCCGCACATACGGCGCCCTCTCGGCGACACACCAAGAATCCAAGCAGGCGCCGTTCGCGCCAATGATCCCCGGCTTCAAAGCGGCGGCCGCGACCGTCGACTCGCTTGAACAGAGCGTCGGGCCGGACACCGCCGCGTTGATCATTGAGCCGATCCAAGGTGAGGGCGGCGTTTACCCGATCTCGACCGAAATCCTCGTCGCTGCGAGGGAGCTCTGCGACCGCCACGGAGCGGCGCTGATTTTTGACGAGATCCAGGTCGGCATGGGCCGCACAGGCTCGCTCTGGGCCTACCAGCAGACCGGCGTGACTCCCGACGCGATCACGACAGCGAAGGCGCTCGGCGGCGGCTTGCCGATCGGGGCGCTGATAACCGGTGAGCGGTTAGCAGGAGCGCTCCAGCGCGGCGATCACGGTTCGACCTTCGCTGCCGGGCCGGTTGTGGCGCAGGCGGCCTTGGCGGCGCTCTCGGCGACCGACGACGAATACTTGATGGGGCGCGTGAACATGGTCGGAGAGCGGCTGCGGGAAGCGCTCACGTCGCTCCCTGGCGTGAGCGAAGTTCGTGGCCGCGGACTGATGATCGGCTTCGACATTGAGGCCGGCGACGCCCCGGGGATGGTTAACGCCGCGATCGCCGGGCAACGGGTGCTGCTCAACGCGACCGGCCCGAAGACAGTGCGCCTGCTGCCGCCGCTAACAATCGACGATGACGAAGTCGCCGAGGCAATTACGCGTGTCGCAAGCGCGCTCGCCGACCACGCGGCGCACAGCTAAGTACCAACTCTGCCTACACTGCCGCCGATGACCGAGCCACAGAGAACAGCCAGTTACATAGCAAGCCCGGACGAGGTTGGGCGCGTGCTGCTGCTCTTTTCCGGTGGCCTTGACACGAGCGTGATGTGTAAATGGATTCAGGATCAGTACGAGGCGGAGGTCGTGGCGCTGACGATTAACCTCGGGCAGCCTGGCGAGGATTACGACGTCGTCAAGCAGAAGGCACTCGATCTTGGGGCAATCGCCGCCGAAGTGATCGATGCGCGTGAAGAGTTCGCGCGCGACTTCGTAACGCCGGCGATTCTCGCGAACGGCACCTACGGCCTTGGATACCCGCTCTTCACCGCGCTCGGCCGGCCGCTGATCGCGAAACTTGCCGTTGAGGCTGCGCGTCGCCACGGCTGTGACACGATCGCCCACGGCTGCACCGGCAAGGGCAACGACCAGGTCCGAATCGACGGAACCGTCGCCACACTCGCACCGGAACTAAGGATCGTCGCGCCGGTTCGTGAGTGGCAGATGGGGCGTGAGGAGGAGATTGCCTACGCCCGCGAGCACGGCATCCCGATCAAGGGCGGCGCCGAGCAGACGCCGTACTCGATCGACGACAACCTTTGGGGCCGGTCCTCAGAAGGACGGTGGATTGAAGACCTCGATCACGCACCGGACGACGACGTCTTCCAACTTGTAACGCCGCCGGAGCGGGCACCTGACGAAGCACAGACCGTTCAGATCGGTTTCGAGAGCGGCGTTCCGGTTTCACTCGATGGCGATCGACTGCCACTCGTAGAGTTGCTCGACCGCGTCACCGAGATCGGATGCCGCCACGGGATCGGCATCGTCGACCACATCGAGGACCGGATCGTTGGCCTCAAGGTTCGCGACATCTACGAGGTGCCCGCGGCGGCGATCATTCTCAGCGCTCACGCTGAGCTCGAGCGGCTTGTCTCAACAATTCATCAGAACCAGTTCAAGGCCAACCTCGACCGCCAGTGGGCTTACCTCGTCTATGCTGGCCTTTGGTGGGAGCCGCTGCGCGAGAACATCGACGCCTACATGCTGAGCGCCAACGAACGCGCGACTGGAGTGATTGGGATCAAGTGCTTCAAGGGGACAGCGCGCGTAGTCACGCGTTCCTCGCCGAACGCGGTCTACGACCCTGCGCTTGCCACCTTCGACACCTCCGGCGGCCTCTTCAGTCAGAACGCCTCACCAGGTTTCATTGAGCTTTGGACGCTTCAATCGCGGATGGCGCACCGGCTGCGTCAATCGCAGGACGACGATCGCGGTTAGTCTGCAGCGATGAACAAACGGCGCGCCTATCGAACGGTCGGTTTCCTGATCCTCAAGGGCGGCCGCTTCTACATCCGTCTGCGCTACCCAAATCTGCTGCGTCAAGTGATCACCGTGATCGCTTCAATCGTCGCTGCCGGACTTCTCGTAACTTTGATTGCGGCGCTGACCGGCCGCAGCAATGTCAATTCGATGACGCCATAGCCTGAGCGCCCGCTACGGTTCGCTTTATGGAGCAGGTAAACCCTTCCCAGAACGATCCCGAGAGGTTCGTTGACGCTGGCGTCTTAGCCGAGCGCCGCGCCCGCCGCGCCGAGCTTGCCGAAGTGGAGCTGCGCGAGCGGCTCGCCGGCGCCGAGCACCGCGTAGCCGAGCTCGAGCAGCTGGCTGACAGCTCGTCGAGAGCCCGCGCTGAGCTGGCGACGAGGGAGCAGCGCGAACTCGCGATTGCCGCACTGCTCGGCGAGGCTGCCGACGCTGTGCGTGCTGCGCGCGAAGCAGTCGACGTCGAGATTCTTGCGCGCGAGGCGGCCGAAGCTGCGCTGCGCGCCGAACGGATCGCGCGCGAGGCCGCGGAGCAGTCGGTCGTAGCCGAGCGGGGCGCGCGCGACGCAGCAATGGCTGCGATCGTCAGCGCCAGAGTTCGCGGTGGCACCGAAGCGCCCGCGTCCCCGCCACCGCTTGCGCCGCCCAACTCGCCGCCGACTGCGGAGACGACGGCGCTGCTAGCAGGCTTGGCGAAGGCCGCTGAGCGACTTCGCGCGCAGGCGCCGCTCGCTCCCGATGGAGTCGCGGCGGCGCGCGAGCGTGGTGGCGAAGCGGCGCCAGCGCAAGCGGCCGCCCCGGCGCCGGCACACGGGCGCGGCGGTGGGCTCGTCGGCAGGGCTACCCGCGCGCTTCGCAAGCTTCGCTCAGAGCGGCCTTAACGACTTCCGAGGGGTCGCCCGCGTCCGGGCTGGCGCCTATCCTCAGCGCTCGGTGTCTGCCCCTCAATCTGTCCATCTCCACGTCCACTCCGAGTACTCTCTGCTCGATGGCGCCTGCGCGATCGACGCGCTCGCCGAGCAAGCCGCAAGCTTCGGCCAGCCGGCCCTCGCGTTGACAGATCACGGCGTGATGAATGGCGCGGTTGAGCACTACCAAGCCTGTAATAAGCACGGAATCAAACCGATTCTCGGCTGTGAGATCTACTACGCCGAGAAGCCGAAGGCTGGCGCCAGTGGGAAGAACGAGCACAACCACCTAACGCTGCTCGCCTCCAGCGACGCTGGCTATCGCAACCTCGTCAAGCTCTGCTCCGACGGCTTTCTTGAAGGGCTCGAGCGCGGCAAGCCAACCGTTGACATGGCGCAGATCGACAGCCACAGCGAAGGGCTGATCGCGCTCACCGGTTGCCTCGCTTCACGCTTCGCCGGGCGGCTCGCCGAGGGCCGCGAGGACGAAGCCCGAGCTCACGTTGACCAGCTCGTTGGCGCGCTCGGGGCTGAGAACGTTTACTTCGAAATTCAGAACAACGGCATCGCCGCGCAGGATCGCGCCAACGAAGGGATCGTGCGGATCGCGCGCGAGATGGGCGGCTCGCTCGTCGGCACCGGCGACGTCCATTACCTGCGCCACGAAGATCACCGCCACCACACGGCGCTGCTCTGCGTGCAGACGAAATCGACGCTCGCCGAACCGCGGATGATCTTCGAGACGAACGAGTTCTACCTACGCAACAACGAGCAGATGGCCGAGTCGTTTAAGGAGTGGCCCGAGGCGATCGCTTCGACCGTTGAGATTGCCGACCGCTGCAACGTGGAGCTTGAACTTGGGCGCCAACTGATCCCTCGTTTTCTGCCCGAAGGAGAGGACGAGAAGGCTTACCTCGCCCAGCTCGTCGGCGAAGGTCTGCGCGACCGCTACGGTGAGCCACCGCCGGCCGAGGCCGTCGAGCGAATGGAGATGGAGCTCGCCGTGATCGACCGGATGGGCTTCAACGCCTACTTCCTGATCGTTTGGGACTTCGTCCGCTGGGCGCGCGAAAACGGCATCGTCGTCGGGCCTGGCCGCGGCTCGGCGGCAGGCTCAATCGTCGCCTACACGCTCGCGATCACCGACGTTGACCCGCTCCGTTACGACCTCCTCTTCGAACGCTTCCTTAACCCCGAGCGCGTCTCGATGCCAGACATCGACATCGATTTCTCGGTCCGTGGCCGTGAGCGAGTGATCCAGTACGTCACCGAGAAGTACGGTCGCGAGTCGGTCGCGCAGATCGTCACCTTCGGCCGCATGTTCCCGCGTCAGGCAACGCGCGACGCGGCCCGCGTGCTCGGCCACGACTACGGCGCCGGCGACCGCCTCGCGAAGCTGATCCCCGACCCAATTCAAGGCCGCCCACCAAGCTTCGAAGATTGCATGAAGGAGGGCCAGCCGCTGCGCCAAGCCTGCGATGACGATTCGACTGCCGCCCAAATTGTGGACGTCGCCCGAGGCCTTGAGGGCGTGGTCCGCAACTCGTCGATCCACGCCGCTGCGGTTGTAATCGCAGATCGCCCACTAACCGAGATCGTGCCGGTTCAGCTCGCCGACGCGAACACAACCGACGAAGACGGCAACCGCGTCTACAAGGTTGTGACGCAGTTCTCGATGAAGCCGGTTGAGCAGCTCGGGCTGTTGAAGATGGACTTCCTCGGCCTTCGAAACCTTGACGTGATCGAGGACTCACTCGACATCATTGAGCGCTCCGGCCGTGAGCGCCCGCACATGGCGACGTTGCCGCTCGATGATCAGAACACTTACGAGATGCTCGCTCGCGGCGATTCGGGCGGCGTCTTCCAGTTTGAGTCGGAAGGAATGCAGGACGCGCTGCGGACCGTACAACCGACCGAGTTCGACGACCTCGTCGCGCTAGTCGCGCTCTATCGCCCGGGGGCGATGGATCAGATTGGAACCTACGCAAAAGGAAAGCGCGAGCCTTCGACGGTCACGATCCGTGACCCTCGGCTTGAGCCAATCCTCGGCAAGACCTACGGCGTGATCCTCTATCAAGAGCAGGCGATGCTGATCGCGACGCAGCTCGCCGGCTTCAGTGGCGCCAAAGCCGACGACCTGCGCAAAGCGATCGGCAAGAAGGACCGCAAGGCAATGGGCAAGCTGGAGCCAGAGTTCCGCGAGGGCTGCAAGGCGTCCAACACCGAGGCCCACGTGATCGACTGGATGTGGACGACGAATGAGAAATCAGCCGACTACTCGTTTAATCGCTCTCACGCCGCCTGTTACGCGCTGATCGCCTACCGCACAGCATGGTTGAAGGCCAACTTCCCGGCCGAGTACATGGCTGCGTTGATCTCTTCGGTGATGGATACGAAGGACAAGGTGCCGATCTTCATCAACCGCTGCGAGGAGATGGGGATCGAGATTCTTCCCCCCGACGTCAACCTCTCCGACCACACCTTTGTTGTAGACAACGGAGCGATCCGCTTCGGCCTCGACGCTGTCAAAGGTGTCGGCTACCAAGCGGTTGAGGCGATCAAAGAAAGCCGTGAGGGCGACGGCGAGTTCACGTCGCTGTGGGACTTCTGCGAGCGCGTCGACGGGCGGCTCGTCAACAAGCGCGCACTGGAGGCGCTTATCAAGTGCGGCGCATTCGGTTCCACCGGGGCCACTCGTCAAGGAATGATGCACGTGCTCGAGCAGGCTCAGGCCGCCGGTCAGCAGGCGCAGACCGACGCGCAGATCGGGCAGGCATCGATCTTCGATGAGGTCGGCGAGGCCGACGGGCCGTCGGCGGGGAAGGTCCACCCGCCAATCTCTGGCGCCGAGTTCAGCGAGCGCGACCTGCTTGCCGCTGAGAAAGAGGCGATCGGCTGCTTCCTTTCAACCCACCCGCTGAAAGAGGTCCGCGGTGCTCTGCTTGGCGCCTCTGACTGTTCACTGGCGGCGCTCGCCGATCGCCGCGACGGTGACTCGGTAACAGTCGGCGGCATCATTACCGCGGCGCGAAAGATTCGTACGAAGAAGGGCGATCAGATGATGTTCGCGACGCTCAACGACCTTGAGACCGACATTGAGCTCGTGATCTTCGGCAAGACGCTTGAGAACTACGGCGATGCGCTTGGGGTCGATGAGATTGTGCTCGTCAAGGGGCGGGTCGACCACAAGGATCGCAGCAAGATCTGCGTAGTCGCGCAGTCCGTTGAGCGTTTCGAGCCGAGCGCGGAGCAGATCGAGAAGGCCGCAGAAGCGGAAGCGATCGAGGCTCTCGGGCCGCAGCCGATCCACCTCAAGGTCGACGCGACCGACAGCGGGCTGCTCGCCAGCGTGATCGACGAGCTAAAACACATCCTTGGAAATCACAGTGGCGAGCACGAAGTGGTCCTCGACATCACCACGTCGGGCGGCGGCCGCAGCCTCAAGTTTGGTGAGAGGTACCGGGTCGCGCCAACGCCGAGCCTCCGGGCAGAGCTAGAGCACGTGCTCGGTCCGGCCGCGATGCGCACGACCGGCCAAGCTGCCTGAGCTCTAATTGCGCTCTTTGAGGCCGCGCTCGCGCAGCGCGAAAGCCTCTTTGATCTGCTTCTTTGTCGGGCCCTTCTTCTCCGGGCCTGGCGTTTCGAGAACGCACGGGAGATCGGCAAAGCGTGGCTCGGAGAGGAATACGGCGCAGCCGTCGGCGCCGAGTTCGCCCTTGCCGAGGTCGGCGTGACGATCACGGTTCGAACCGAACTCCATCATCGAGTCGTTGCAGTGCAGTGAGCCGATCCGTCCCTTGCCGGTCGCGCTTACGCACTCATCGATCGCAGCCGTCAGCGCGTCGGCGCTGCGGATCTCAATCCCAGAGGCCAGCATGTGGCACGAGTCGAGGCAGATCCCAAGCCGCTCGTCTCCTCCTGCTGCCTCGATCAGCGCTCCGAGCTCGTCGAATGAGCGGCCCAGCGTGCCACCAGCGCCCGCAGTGTTCTCAAGGTGAAGCGCGCAACCTTCACTCTCGGCGAGCGCCTCAGCGATCGTCGCGCCTGCCCGCTCGATCGCCTGGCCAACGTCGCCTCCCTTCGCTGAGCCGGGGTGGAGGACGACGGCAGTCGCTCCGAGCGCCTCACCTGCGTTCAGCGACGCGGTCAGTGAGGTCAGAGTCTTTGCACGAATCTCGGCATCCTCACTAGCCGCATTGAGCAGATAGACGGCGTGGATCAGCAGCGCATCGACTTCGCTGGCCGCCATTGCTTCGCGGAACTCATCTACCTGCTCGTCGCTGTAGATCGTCGGCTTCCAGGCGCGCGGGTTCTGATTGAAGATCTGAATTGAACGCGCGCCGAGTGCTTCGCCGCGCTCAATCGCCTTCGCTGGGCCGCCGGCGGGGGAGACGTGAGCGCCGATCAGCATCGTGTCGCGTCGCTATTTGGAGTTTCCATCACTAGATTCCTATCGCTATGCGCGTTCGCTTTGCTCCCAGCCCTACCGGTCAGCTCCACATTGGCGGCGCTCGCACCGCCCTTTACAACTGGCTTGCGGCACGCCACGCCGATGGAACCTTCGTGCTGCGAATCGAGGACACCGACCGCGAACGCTCAACGCCCGAGAACACGGCGCAGATTCTCGAAGCGCTCGAATGGCTCGACCTCGACTGGGATGAGGGGCCGCTATCGCAGGCTGAACATGAGCCGCGCCACCGCGCCGTAGTTGAGCAGCTTCTCGCCGATGGGCGCGCCTACCGCACCAACGCCACCGCCGACGACGTCCGCGCCTGGAAGGACGAACACGGCGACGACCGCGGCTTCCGCGGCGCGCCAGAGGACGAGGGTGCGGTGCGGCTACGAGTGCCCGATAGCGGTGAGACGGTGATCGAA
>CAJBXY010000130.1 GCA_903959665.1 uncultured Solirubrobacterales bacterium
AGCTGCTCGCGGTGGCGTGAGAGGACGAAGAGCGAGTAGTCGATCCCGACGCCAAGCCCGATCATGCCGCCGAGCGCGCCGACCGAAGAAGGGACGCTGCTGATGTGTGAGAGAAGCGTGATCACCATCGTGCCGATCACGACGCCGAACATCGCCGTGATGATCGGCAGCAGCATCGTTACGGCCGAGCCAAAGGTCAGCAGCAGCACGATTAGCGCCGCGGCGATCCCGATCGCGAACGAGAGGTAGGCCGCGTTTGGGTCTACCGCGACGGCGCCAAGGCTGCCGTCGGCGGCGCTCTCGAGCCCGGCGTCAGTTAGCGGCTTTTCGATCCGGTTGACGATGTTGTTCGCTTCGACCGCGGTTGGAATCGCGTACTTCGGCGTCAGCGTGACCTGTATTAGCGCCGTCTTCTGGTCGTCGCTGACGAGCGCGCCGGCGGCCTGCGAGGCGGGGGTCGGTGGCAGCGGGCTGACGACAGTCTCGACCTCAGGTGACTTCTTTGCGACTTCAACCGCTGAAGCGATCGCGGCGCTGTTTGCTGAGCTTGTTAGTGGCCCTTTATCGGGCGAGTGAACGACGATTGAGCTGGTCGGCTTGAGCAGCGCTGGGACTTTCGCGGTTAAGAGATCGGTCGCCTTCTGGCTTGCTGTGTTGGGCAGATTCACCGAGTTGGCGGAGACCATCCCGCCGCTGCTCTTGACCCAGCCTGCGAGCGCGACGACGACCACCAGCCAGAAGACGATCACAATCCAGTGATGGCGCGCGCAGAACTTTCCGAGCCGGTACAGAAGCGAGGTCATAGGCCTTTATACAGGGCGGCTCGCCTCGATCCTCCAAGCTCGCCACTGAGCGGTTGTCTGTTAGGTTGAGCGGCCTTATGCGAGCTATCCAGATAACCGAACTGACAGGCCCGGCGACCGCACTGAAGCTGGTTGACATTGCTGAGCCGGACGCCACCGCCGGCCACCCGATGACGCCGGGAGAGGGCGTCGTCGTTGATGTTGCCGCCGCTGGCGTCGCGTTTCCCGAGCTGCTGCAGACGCGGGGGGAGTACCAGATCAAGCCGGATCTGCCTTTCGTTCCCGGCAGCGAGGTTGCGGGCATAGTTCGTAGCGCTTCGGCCGGTTCAGGCTTCGAACCGGGCCAGCGCGTCGCCGCCTTCTGCATGCTCGGGGGATTTGCCGAGGTTGCCGTGGCTCCTGTTCACTTCACCTTCGCGCTGCCCGATTCGCTCGACGATGGTCAAGGAGCGGCGCTGGTGCTCAACTACCACACCGCCCACTTCTCAATGGTTCACCGAGGCCGGCTAGAAGCCGGTGAGACGGTGCTCGTCCATGGCGCCGCCGGTGGCGTCGGCACTGCCTCGATCCAGGTCGCCAAGGGGCTTGGCGCACGCACGATCGCCGTTGTCTCAAGCGATCAGAAGGAGGCCGTCGCGCGTGAAGCGGGAGCCGATGAGGTGGTTCGTTCTGACGGTGATTGGAAGGACGAGGTGCTGGCGCTCGGCGGCGCCGACATGGTGCTCGACCCAGTCGGTGGCGATCGCTTCACCGACAGTCTTCGTTCGCTGAAAGAGAACGGGCGCGTAGTCGTCGTCGGCTTCACCGGCGGATCGATTCCAGAGGTGAAGGTCAACCGGCTGCTGCTGAACAACACCTCTGTGATCGGCGCCGGCTGGGGAGCCTCGGTGCTCGGCAACCCGGCGCTGGTCAAAGCGACCGGTGACGCTATCGCCGAGCTGATTGAGAAGGGCTTCGTCCGCCCGCCGGTCGGCGCCCACTTCGCGCTCGAAGACGCCGCCGCTGCGCTGGAGCTGATTGACAGCCGTGGCGCCACCGGCAAAGTCGTCCTCGACGTCGCCTAAGGCCCGTTGCTACCAGAGCCACTGTTGCAGCGGCTGCGAGCTGCCTTCTGAGAGCGTCGCGTGGCCTCGGCCGGTCATCGAGGCGGCAACCGCTTCGCCCTGAGGCTCGGCGCTGTAGGGAAGATCGACGCCGCCGCCGCCACGGACCAGCGCATCGGCAACGCTCTCGTCGCTACCGATCGCATAGCCACGTACTGCGCCCGTCGTCTTCACCAGCACGAAGGAGCCGTCCGGAGATGCTGACGCGCCGACGACCCACGTCAAGGGGAGCTGCCCGGCGAAGCTGAGCTGTGAACTACCACCGACGAACTCCGGATCGGCGAGGCGGTAAACGCCGACCTGTGCCTCGCGCTTGGAGATCACCGTCAACGCGCCATCGGAGCCGACGGCCAGGGATTCGGCGTCGCGCGGGCCGCCAGGGTAGGTCAGCCGCTGTGAGCTAACGGCGCCCGCGTTGATAGTCACCGCTGCGCCGCCAGCGGCCGGAAGGCTCGGTTCAGCGACGCGGTAGACCTTGACCGAGCTGCGCGCAGCGCTGTTGTCACCGGTGTCGGCGATGTAGAAGGCGTCGTTGCCATCGGCATCAGGGGCGATCGCGAGATCTTCCCAGTCGGTCGCGGTAACGCCGGGCAGCTCGAAAGTGGCGCGCAGCGCGCCGCTTGCGGCGTCGATCGCGAACAGCCGGGCGCGATCGCCGCTGTCGTTGTGAGTCCAGTAGACGCCCGGGTTGATCGCGCTGGCCGCCAGTCCCGAGGCCTCTGTCAAAGCCGCGGCGTTGACGCGCGGCGCGCCGATCAGCTGCGGCGCGAGATCCGCGAATGGTGACGTCGGGTCGGTGGGGTTGTTTGGGTCGGCGGGGTTGTTTGGGTCGGCGGGGTTGTTTGGGTCGGTGGGGTTGTTTGGGTCGGTGGGGTTGTTTGGGTCGGTGGGGTTGTTTGGGTCGGTGGGGTTGTTTGGGTCGGCGGGGTTGTTTGGGTCGGCGGGGTTGCTTGGGTCGGTGGGGTTGCTTGGGTCGGCGGGGTTGTCTGCCCGCCGCGGGTCGAGCCGCGGCGTGATCTGCAAGATGGAGCTAATCGCCGCACGGCCTCGCGCGCTGATCTCGAGCACGAGCCGCCCGGAGCTCGGCCGCTGCGGCAGTGTCACCGACGTCGCTTGGCCGGCGAGCAGATTGCTCGTGACCGAGGCACCGCGGCTGCGCGGCCGCCCGTTCCAGCGCAGCGAACGGAGCGCCCCGGCGCGCACAGCACTAACCGTCACGCGGACGCTGCTCTTCGCCGTCAGCACTAGCGAGATCGGCTTCCCCGCCCAAGACTTCGGAACCTCAAACGAGGCGTAGATTTTCACCTTGCCGCCGCTTAGTGCGAGCCGCTGCGGCGCCAGATTTGCGCGGCGGCCATCGTTGCGCAGCAAGGCAACCTGCCTCGCGCCAATGTTGCCGGCGGCCGGCTTCGCAGTGCTCGCTACGCCGACGGCCGGGGCGAGGGCAGAGAGCGCTGCGGCGACAATCGCCGCGGGCAGCACTCGATCTTTGATCGCTTGGCGCATCGCACCTATTAGAACCCGTGAACGCGCCAATAGTTACGGTCCTTTCGCAATGCCATAGAATCGAACCGATGCGCAAGGTCGACAAGTACGCCAACCTAGTTGCCGTTTTCGGCCCCGTGATCGTGCTGATCGCTTTGATCCCAGTCGCGATCAACCATGATCTGCTTGCTTGGAGCGACCTGCTCGTCTTTACCGTGATGTACCTGATCTGCGGCCTTGGGATCACGGTTGGCTACCACCGTCTGCTGACCCACCGCTCGTTCGAGACCTACAAGCCGATCGAGTACATGTTCGCGATCTTTGGTTCGATGGCGATTCAAGGCGGGCCAATGGATTGGGTCGCCGATCACCGCAAGCACCACGCCCATTCAGACCAAGAAGGCGACCCGCACAGCCCGCACGTCGGCCACGGCTCGGGCGTCCTCGGCGCCGTCCGCGGCCTCTGGCACGCCCACGTCGGCTGGACTTGGCGCGTTCACGGAATGGCGACGCACAAGAAGTATGCGATCGACCTCAGCGAAGACCGCGGAATGCGCGTAATTCACTACTCATTCCCGTTCTTCATCCTCGTCTCCGCGGCACTGCCGTTCGGCCTTGGCGTTGCGATCACCGGCTCGGTTTACGGCGGCCTGACGGGGCTGCTCTGGGGCGGGCTAATCCGCGTGCTGCTGCAAAGTCACGTCACTTGGTCGGTCAACTCGGTCTGCCACTTCTTCGGCAACCGACGCTTCGATGTTGAGGATCACTCAACCAACGTCTGGTGGCTGGCGATCCCATCCTTCGGCGAGTCGTGGCACCACAACCACCACGCCTTCCCGCGCTCGGCCAAGCACGGCCTGCGTCGCTCCGAGGTTGATACCTCAGGGATGCTCGTTGGGCTGCTGCAGCGGCTTCACTTGGCTTGGAACGTGATCGAAATTGCGCCCGAGCGCCAGGAGCAAAAGCTCACCGCGCCTAGCAGCCCGTCAGCGCCGCGGGCTGAGCCCGGGCCGCAGCCCTCTGCCTAATCGCTTGCCGGTGCGGCTAGGAGCCGCCGGCGAGAATCTTCGCCTTCTCGGCGGCGAACTCTTCGTCGGTTAGCGCGCCGCTGTCGCGCAGCGCGACAAGCCGCTCGAGGTCGGCCATCTTCTGACTCTCACCGCCGCCGGTGGAGGCCGTCGTCTTTTCTTTGTGGCTGGCCGTCCGTTCCTTGACGTCGTGAGCGGCCTTTGAGGTCGTCTCCTTGACGGCGGCCCCCGCGCGGCTGAAGATCGCACCGATCTTTGCTGTGCCGGCGCGCAGCGAATCGCCGCTTGCTCCGGCGGAACCGGGGAACTCGCGCAGCGTTTCGCGCCGCAACATGTAGAGCCCAAGGAAGACGAGGATGATGAAGATGATGATGAACGAGGCTCTGCTGGCGGCCGGAATCGGCGACCAGATTAGGAACAGCAACACGAGCAGCGCAACGCCAACATAGCTCGCCTCCGGGTAACCGTTCAGCACCGGCGCAAACCAGCCGCGGACGGCCTTTGAAGCCTTGGCTGGCCCGCCGAGCAGGCCGGCGATGATCAACATCACACCGATCACAATCACCTGTGTGGCGAGCTGTTCGAGCAGCGTGGATTCGATCTCCCAAGCGGCGTCTGCGGCCGGTTGGAGCGAGAGATCAGTGACTAAGGCGTTGACGATCGCGTCGCCGGCGGCGCCGCGCAGCAGCACGACGGCCAAGCCAGCGACGATCATCCCAGCGCCAACCTCAACGAGCGTGTTTGCGCGGCGGCCGGCGGCAAGCGCGACGGCGAAGACGAAGAACAGGAAGGCCAGAACGCTCAAGATCACCGACGAGGCCTTCAACGCCTTGGCGGCCTGTTGCACCTGCTTAAGCTCATTCGACTGAACGACAGTTACCTGACCTGCTGTCACAGGAATCTTCGCGACGATGTTGCTCGGCAAGCCGACGTTCGCGGCAACCTTGTTAAGGATCAGCCCAAGGTTCACGGTGATGTCCCCGTTGGTTGTACTGACGTAGCTGTTGCCGCCGTCGATCACCTTCACCAGCTCCTCGTGCGCGAGCCTGTTGACGTCGGTCCAGATCGACTGAACGGCCGGCTGCTCAAGCGCGGCGTTGGCTGCTTGCGTGATCAGGTCGCGCGCGCCTGCAGCGGCAACCGGGGCCAGCGGCTGGAGGTCCTTCGGAAGAACCGACTTTATTTCCGCCGGAACGTCAACATTTGTGTAGAGCTGGTCGACGAGATAGATCGCGACTTGGTCGCGGATCGCCGGGTTGGCGATCAGCTCTGAGCTGGCCTTCGTCCACGGGGGGGTGTCGAGCAGCTGCTGGCGCGTCCAGTTGGCAAAGACGGCGAGGATTGTGAAGATCGTCGCGAAAATGACCAGCAGGTGGACGGAGATCCGGCGGCCGCGGGATCGCTGCCACGGCGTCTCAGCGCTTGGCGTGACGACGGTCGGTGGGTCGTCGCTGGCCGGCTTGGTTCGCGGCGGCTGCTCGGTGGTCTTGTCTTCGGAGTCTGAGGTCATAGCGCGGTAGCCTCGCAGATAACGCGCTCTATTGCCACGAAGGAAATAGTTACGATGCCCGCCGCCCTCACCAACCAGCCACCCGCACGCCGTCGCCTGTTCGGCTTCGTAGTGCGCGTGCTCGCGCTCGGTTTGATTCAGGCGCTGACGCTTTGGGGGGCGGCGGCGATCATTCCCGAGATCGACGTTCCGTCATTCGCAGCGGCGCTCGACGTCGTCATTGTGCTGGCGATCTTCGGCTCCTTGATCTGGCCGCTAATAACGCGGCTGCTGCTGCCGCTCACGGTGGTGACCTTCGGCCTGCTCTCGCTTGTTGCGACAACGGCGATGGTCTGGCTCTCGCTCAGCGTCGTCGATCACAGTGCGCCAACGGTGCTCGGCTCGTTCTTCGTTGCCCTGCTGATGACGGTCGTCAGCACTATTGCGGGCACTCTGCTCGACGTTGATGGCGACGCCTATCACCTGCGCGTGGTGCGCAGGCGAATGCGCAAGTCTCGCGGCGCCAACGACACCGACGTGCCGGGAGTGATCTTCTTTGAGATCGATGGGCTCGGTGAGCAGGTTCTGCGCGAAGCGGTCGCCGCCGGTTACGTGCCGACGATCGCCCGTTGGCTCGCCGACGGAAGCCATCGGATCGTTGGCTGGGAGTGCGACCTCTCAAGCCAAACCGGTGCCAGCCAGGCCGGCCTGCTGCTCGGCAGCAACGAGAACATGCCAGCCTTCCGCTGGTATGAGAAGGAGCGCGGCGTGCTGATGGTCTCCAGCAGCGTCGCCGATACGGCTGAGATGGAGCGCCGCGCCAGCACCGGCAGCGGCCTGCTCGCGGTCGGCGGCACCAGCCGCGGCAACCTGCTCTCCGGCGATGCGCCGCGGGCCTCGGCAACTCTTAGCGTCGTTCGCGATAAGAAGCGCTCGCATTCGAGTGAGTTTTTCGCCTTCTTCTCCGACCCGTCGGGAATGACGCGCACGCTGGTGCTTTCGGTCCACGACATGATGCTCGAGAAGCTTGCCTACTGGCGGCAGATTCGTTCCGGTGAAGAGCACGTCCATCGCGGCGGCGTTTATCCGCTGCTGCGCGCCGCGATGACGGTCGTGATGCGCGAGCTGAACACGGCGACGCTGCTCGCCGACATCGTCGAGGGCGTGCCGGTCTCATACTCAACTTACGTCGGTTACGACGAGGTTGCGCACCATTCCGGGATCCGCGCGCCCGACGCCTTGACCGTCCTCAAACGGCTCGACCGTCAGTTGTTGCGCCTCGAGCGCGCGCTGCCGCAGGCGCCGCGGCCATACGAGATCGTCGTTCTCTCCGACCACGGCCAGTCGCAAGGGCGGCCTTTCCGGCAGCGCTGCGGGATCACGCTGGAAGAGGTAGTCGAGCAGGCCTGCTCCGGGGACGGGGCTGTGAGCGCGCCGCCTGCGGTGGCGGAATCATGGGGCGAGATCGGCGGCTGGCTTACCGAGCTGGGGAACGACGACAGCGCCGGGGGGCGGATGATGGCGCGGGCAACACGCGGCTTCGTCGGTGACGACGGCGTCGCGCTGGGCCCGGGCCGCGAGGCTCAGGAACAGCACCAAGCGATCACTCAGGCCAGCGAGGATCAGCGGCCCGAGGTAATCGTGCTGGCCTCGGGCTGCCTTGGTTTGATCTCGTTCCCGCGCACGCCAGGCCGTTTGACGCTGGAGCAAATTGAACGCCAGCACCCGGGCCTCGTGGCCTCGCTCGCCGCTCACCCGGACATCGGCTGGGTGATGGTTCGCTCCGAGGCTGAAGGGGCGGTTGTGCTCGGCGGCGCAGGCAGCTACCGCTTGAGCGATGACAGCGTCAATGGCGTTAATCCGATCGCCGAGTTCGGCGCCAACGCCGCCGACCACCTGCGCCGCCACGACAGCTTCAGTCACTGCCCGGACCTGCTGGTAAGCGGTGCCTATCTGCCGGCCGAGGATGAGATCGTGCCGTTTGAGGAGTTCATGGGCTCGCACGGTGGGCTCGGCGGCGCGCAGATGCACCCGTTCGCCGTCGTGCCGAGCAGTTGGAGCGAGAGAGCTGAACCGATCGTTGGCGCCGCGACAATGCACCGGCAGCTAAAGAGCTGGATGGCCGAGAGCGGCCTGCCGATCGTTGAGACGCCGGCCGCGTTGAACTAGCCCGTCGCCAGCGCGGCTTGAGCGCCGCATTCAGTGGCAGCGTTCAGCGAAGCGGCGGAAGAGTTCGCGACCGTAATCGTTCCAAGCCGGCATGTTGGCTGCGCGACCAGCTTCGAGCAGCTCGGCCTGCTCGCGTCGCTGCGGATCTTCGGCCCCCGCCAAGACCGGCGCTAGCCAATGATCGAGCACCGAGGCTTCGATCTCCGGGTGGTGTTGGAATCCCCACGCCTCGCCGTAGCGGAAGGCCTGGACGCAGACCGAGTTGCTGGCCAGCGTCGTCGAGCCGGGCGGCGGCTCGAAGGCGTAGTCGTGCCAAGCCAGTCCGGTGAGCGTCTCCGGGCCAAAGCCGGTAACCGGGTCGTCGTGGGCAGCAGCGAGAACCTCGATCTCGGCCCAGCCGAACTCGCGCTCGCTGGCCTTGAACACGGAGCCGCCGGTGACGGCCGCGATCATCTGGCCGCCAAGGCAAACGCCCAACAGCGGTCGCTCGCTTTCAATCCAATCGCGCACGACTTCGAGTTCACGCTCGAGGTACGGGTAGCGATCAACCTCATCGATGTTCTCATCGCCACCGAGAACGACGAGTCCTGAGTACTGGTCGAGCGGCCTTGTGGGCTCGCCGCCTTGAGCCGGGAGCCAATGTTCGATTGCCACCGACTGCTCGGCGGCAGCGTCGGCGAAGACGCCGACCGTTCCTCCGTCAGGGTGCGCGATCGCGAGTATTTCAGCCATGTCTGATCTTACGGTTGCCGCCGGTTCCAAAGAAGCCGAGCATCGCGCCGCCGGCGCTGATCGCGGCGGCGGCGATGAAGGCGGCAGCGTAGTTGTTGCCCGATCCAAGCGAGGCGATAATTCCAGCAAACGGGGCTCCGATCCCGACCCCAATGTCGAAGAAGGCGAGGAAGGCGCCGAGCGCAGTGGCGCGGCGAGAGTCGTCGGTATTTTCGATCACGATCACGGCCAGCGCAGGGAACACCAGTGACATGCCGGCGCCGGAGAGAATCGCGCCCGCCAGAACCAGTGGCAACGAACCCGCGAGCGCGACGATCAGCATCCCGGTCGCTTGCACAAGTCCTGCAATCAGCACCGTTGGTCGCGAACCGATTCGGTCAGGGATCGACGAGAGAAGCAGCCGTGTGATCACAAACGCCGCGGTGAAGGCGGTGAAAACCGCCGCGCCATTGCCGATCCCTTCAAAGTCGAGCAGCAGCACGACGAACGACATGAAGCTGCCGTAGGCAAGCGCGACCATCGCCAGCGCCGTTCCCGGCCACAGCGCCGACGACGGCACCCAGCGCAACAGGCCGCGCTGGTTGCGGCTGGCAATCACGGCAGCGCTTGGCGCGGGCTCGGCTTCGAGTTCGCCGCCAACCAGCTCCGCCTCCGCGAGCTCCTCGGATGCCGACTGCTCGGTCGCGGTTGCCGTCGGAATCAGACTGGCGACGACCAGCGCGATCAGCGAAGTGATGACCGCGAATGCCCAGACCGCTTCGTAACCTGCGGCGCCGAGGATCAGCGAGCCGAGCACGGCGCCTATCGTGATCCCGCCCCAAACGGAGAGGCCGAAGAGGCCGACCACGCGCGCCCGCCCTTCGGCTGGGGCGAGGTCAACGATCCAGGTGATTCCCGCCGTGTAAACCCAACCCTCACCGGTTCCAACGAGCAGCCGCGAGATGATTAGCCCCGTAACCCCAGCGGGAACGAAGATCAGCGCCGCTCCAACCGCCGCGATCGCGATACCGGTGATGTGGACGAGCTTGCGCCCGCGCTTATCGGCTATGCGGCCGGCGATTGGGCGCATCAGGATGCCGGTAACCGAGAACGCGCCGATCACCAGTCCAACGGCAACGTCGCCGCCGCCGATCGGCCCTTTCACAAAGAGCGGCAGTACCGGAATCACTGCGCCGATGCCGAGAACGTTCAAACTCGTCGCCGCGAATAGGGCGTAAGAGGCTCCTGAGCCGCTGCGCTTGGGAGCCGCAGGCAAAAGCACTGCACGTTCGCTCGATCGGTGGCTACTCATCGCGGCCGAGCCTAGCGCCGATCAAAGGCCGCGTAGTCGCGCTACACTGAGTTTTCGACTCGCCTGGGGCGGGTCGTTTTTCTGCCCCAGAGAGTTTTTGACGCAACCTCTAACACCGGAGTCACCGCATGGCCCGTGGAGATGTACGCGTCGCGATCACCCTCGAGTGCGAGGACTGTAAGCGACGTAATTATCAAACGAACAAGAGCAAGCGGAACACGCCTGATCGCGTGACGCTGCGCAAATACTGTCGCTGGTGCCGCAGCCACACCAGCCACAAAGAGACCCGTTAGTGAGCTTCGAGCAGTGGCACGGAATCGCAAACGAGCGAAGCAGCGCAAGGCCAAGCGCGACGCCTCTGGCGGCGGCGAAGGGATCGTCCGCGATGACATCCCCGCCTCGCTTGACCATTCGTCGGCCGATGTCGATGAGTTCGAAGCAAAGCTCGTCGCCGGTGCTGATGGCACCCCTGCCGACCCAAAGGTTGATCCAAGCGCCGGTGGCGTCGTCCACCCTGAAGGGCTCAGCGCCGAGGAGTTCGCTGAGCTTGAGGACCGCATCGATGACGTCGAAGCAAAGATTGAAACCGGAGACCAAGAGTCAATCAGCGCAGCCGAAGAGTCACTCGAGGTTGACATCGAAGCTCGCCAGGCAGCGGAAGCACTCGCGCCGGCCAGCGGCGATCAGCCGGCGCACAGAAAATCGATCTTCGGCCGCTTTTTTGACTTCCTGCGCGCTTCGTGGTCTGAGCTGCAGCGCGTTCAGTGGCCCGACCGCCGCCAGGTCGGCCAAGCAACTGCAGTCGTTCTTGGCTTCGTTGTGATCGCTGGCGCCTATCTTGGTCTGGCTGACATCGTCGCTCAAAAAATCGTCGACCTAATTATCTGACCTTCAACCCGATCTGGATCCCATGTATCGCTGGTACGTAATCAACACTCGCTCAAATCTTGAAAAGAAGGTCAAGGGCGACCTCGAACGCCGTCTTGCGGCTCATGACCAGTCGAGCAAGGTTCGCCAGATCGTGATCCCGACCGAAACCAAGGTGGAGATCAAGGACGGCGAGAAAGTCTCAAGTGAAGTTCGCACGATGCCTGGCTACGTGCTGATCAACATGGATCTCAACATGGCGCTGAACCCGGAGCTTTGGACCGTCGTCAAGGAGACGCCAAACCTGACCGGCTTCGTCGGCGCCTCAACCGATCCGGTGCCGCTGACGCAGCCTGAG
>CAJBXY010000131.1 GCA_903959665.1 uncultured Solirubrobacterales bacterium
AACCGACCTCGAGTACGTGCGAGCGGGCGCCGATCCGCGTCGCAATGTTGCGGCGAATCAGAACGTTGGCGCTGCCGTTGACGCCGAACGCTGCGCCCTCGGTGTCACGGACGCTGTTGCCTTCGATCAGCACTGAGCTGGCTTCGTAGTGAGTGAACGGTGAAGCCATGAACTGCATTCCTGTTCCCTGCCCGGCGGTGAAGCCTCCCGTGCCGCATTCCGAGAAGAGGTTGCCGCGCACGATCACCTCGGTCGAGCCGCCCTTCGCGTATGCGCACCAGTCTTCGGCGTCGTGGAAGTGGTTGCGCAGCAGCTTGATTCGCCGAACGGCGACGGCGTCGAAGTTGTTGTCGCCGGCGCCAGAAACGTCGGAATCGGCGACAGTCACGTCGCTCGACTGGTTGATCTTGATCGTTTCCTGCGCGCCGTCGCCGCGCAGCGTTACGTGATCGAGCAGCACTCTCTTGCAGAGCTCACAATGGAAAACGTCGCCGCCGTCGTCGAGTCGAACGCCTCGCAGCGTCAGTCCGTTTACTCGGTAGACGTTCATTCCGGGAAGGCGCGCTGCGTCGCGGCCGTCAACGCTGTCAATCGTGATCGGTCCGCCCCGACGCTCCCAATAGACCGGCGCGCCGTTGCGGTAGCTGCCAGCTTTGAGCCGCAGCAGCCAGCGGCCTGAGTTGCCTGTTGGGATCCGGCGCCAGGCGGCGCCTAGCGTGCGCAGCGGTGCGCTGCGACTGCCGCTCGCGGAGTCCGAGCCTGAGGGTGAGAGCGTCAGTTCGTGCGTTGCCGCGCTAGCGGCGGCTGGGAGCACCGCCAAGCCCAGGCATAGCGCCGACACCGCCAGAAGAAGCCTGTATCGCATCCATCAAGTCTGGCAGATCACCAGTTAAATGCCGCCGGCAGGATTCGAACCTGCGCGCTTCGGGTTAAAAGCCCGCTGCTCTACCGGACTGAGCTACGGCGGCGCGCGGCAACTGTAGCCCGCTTAGGGCGTTGTCGGTTTGCTGCTCACGACTTCAAGCTCTTCAACTCGGAGGCTGCCGACCTCGAGCTGATCGATCCGCAGCTTCTTTATCTGGCCGCGCCCGACCGAGAGTCGCCCGATCGCGAGCGCGCCGATCGCCAGCGCACCTACTGCGAAAGCCCCGACAGCAAGCGCGCCCACGCTGCCAGCGCCAAGCGCCGCGTGCCTGAGCTGAGCGGACGAAGGTTGCTCTGGGCTGCGAGAGAGAAGCGACATGAGCAACGAAGTTTGCCAGTCGCGCCGCCGCGCCGCAACGAGTAGCGTCCCGTCCGTGATTATTGACGCATGGATGCAGCACCCGACGCTGCGGATGGTCGGCAGCCCGATCTTCGCTTCGCTGAGGCGCTGGATCGGCGAGGAGCTGCCGACCGAAGAGATCCCGATCGACCTGACAATCGCCGCGATGGACGTGGCCGGCGTTTCGAAGGCGACGCTCTCGGCTTGGAGCTCACCGCGCTACGGCGAGATGATCAGCAACGCCGAAGTGGCCGGTTGGGTCGCCGAGCACCCTGAACGCTTCGTCGGCCTCGCCTCAGCCGACCTCGACACGCCGATGGAGAGCGTTCGCGAGCTGCGCCGCCGCGTCAAAGACGACGGCTTCAAGGGGCTGCGGATGTTGCCGTGGCTGTGGGACGCCGCGCCAACCGACCGCCG
>CAJBXY010000132.1 GCA_903959665.1 uncultured Solirubrobacterales bacterium
GCAGAGACGACCTGGCAGATGCGCTACGCAATGATTCCGCTTGCGATCCTCGCCGTCGTTGCCGGTTTGATCCAGCTTCCGTTCGGAATTACAAACGTGCTCAGCAGCTTCCTTGAGCCAACCTTCGCCAACACGATCGTCGACTATGAGCCTGACAACAGCGGTCTTGAAGCGTTCGGGCTGATCCTCTCGTCGGTGATCGCGATCGTCAGCCTCGCCTGCGCTTACTGGATCTGGGTTCGCAAGCCGGGCACCTCGGCGGCGATTCAGGCCCGCTTGCCGTGGCTACACAAGCTCTTCATCAACAAGTGGTACTTCGACGAGTTCTACTCGATCTTCGTTGTGCGCCCGGTTGTTTGGATCGGCCAGTGGGCGCAAGACAGCTTTGAGCGCGTCGTTATCAACGGCCTCTTCATCGGCGGTAGCTCGGGCCTCGTAAAAGCCGGCTCCGCCGCAGTGCGCGCAATCCAAAACGGGCTGATTCGCAGCTACGCCGCGATCGTGATCGGCGGCCTTTCGATCGTTCTTCTCTACTTCCTGGTGCGTGGGCTGTGACGATCCACCTCTCAATAATCCTCTGGCTCCCAGCCGCCGCCGGGCTGCTCGCGCTGCTGCTGCCGGGCCGCCTCGCTCGTTGGATCTCGCTGCTCGGCGCGCTGCTGGTGCTCGCTTATGCGATCACGCTGCTGGCCGACTACGACCGCGCCGCCGGCGGGCTCCAGTACGTAACCGACGCTGTTTGGATTCGCTCGCTCGGAATTCACTACGCGCTCGGTATCAGCGGCCTCAACCTCGTGCTGCTGGCCACGACGGCCGTGATCTTCACTGCCTCGGCGATCTGGACGCTCGTTGACGAGCCTGACAACGGCAAGCCTGGAATCTATGCGCTGCTGATGGGGCTCGCGCAGACAGCGGTTATGGGCGCGTTCATGGCCCAAGACCTCGCCCTTTTCGTGATCTTCTTCGATCTGATGTTGGTGCCGTTCTACTTCCTGATCGTCATCTGGGGCGGCCCGGATCGCACCAAAGCTGTCTTGAAGCTCTTCATGTACACGCTCGTCGGCTCACTCTTGATGCTCGTTGGCGCGATTACGACCGGCGTGATGGCCGCCAACGGTGGCGAACCGAACTTCCTTCTTTCAGAGCTCGCGAAGACGCCGCTTGGCAGCACAGCGCAGGGTTGGATCTTCCTTGCCTTTGCGCTCGCCTTCCTGATCAAGATGCCGTCGTTCCCGTTCCACGGTTGGATGCCCGATGGTTATTCGAACATGCCGATCGGCGTGCTCGCGGTTTTCACGGCGATCCTCAGCAAGGTTGCCGCCTACGGCTTCCTGCAGATTGCGCTGCCGCTCTTCCCCGACGCCGCGGTGCGCTACCAAGAGCTGATCATGATCGTCGCTGTCGCCTCGATCCTTTACGGCTCGGCGATGGCCTTCACAGTTGACAGCGCGCGGCTCGTGCTTGGTTATTCGTCGATCGCGCAGCTTGGCTTCATCGTGCTTGGGATCTTCGCCTTCGACGGGCGCGGCGCCGACGGCGCGCTGCTGCAGGCGACCAACCACGCGATCGTCGCCGGTGCCTTGATCTTTGTTGTGGCGATGCTCGCGCGCCGCACCGGTGGCAGCGAGAAGCTCTCCGACATGGGTGGAATCGCGAAGGGTGCGCCTGCCTTCGCGGCCGTCTTCCTCGTTTTCAGTTTCGCGCTGCTGGCGATGCCGGGAACGGCCAACTTCGTTGCTGAGTTCATGATTCTGCTGGGAACCTTTGAAAGCAAGATGACCTTCGCCTTCATCGCCGCGATCGGCGTGGCGCTGGCAGCCTTCTACGCGCTGCGGCTCTACATCAGCGCGATGCACCACCGCGTCGGTGAGAAGGTTCACTCGTTTGAACTGACGCTGCGCGAAGGGCTCGTTCTGGTGCCGCTGCTGCTGGTCGTGATTGCGCTTGCCCTCTATCCGCAGTTTGCGCTTGAGCCCGCGGAGGACGGCACAAGCAGGGCGCTCAGCGCAGCGCAGCAGGTTCAATCCTCCGGCTCCGACACCAGCACGACCGCGCAGGGGGCTAAGTGATGAGCTTCCCGCTGGCTGCCGCGGTGCCGACTGCGCCGAACATCGATTGGGCCGGGCTTTCACCCTTGCTGGTGCTGCTCGGCGGCGCGATTCTCGCGCTGATCGTTGGGCTCGCTGGCCCGCGCGCGATTCGCACCCAGGTAGTGCCGCTGATTGCGCTGGCGACGTTCGGCGGCGCGATCGCTGCCGTGATCTCGCTCTGGGGCCAGTCGATCGTGCTGATCGAGGGAGCGCTGCAACTTGACCCGCTGACGCTGATCTTGATGCTCGTGATCTGCGGCGGCGGAGTTGTCGCAACGCTGCTCGCCTGGCGCGATCAAGCGGCCGATGAGATTGCCCACGGTGAATTTTTCTCGCTGATGCTGCTGGGCGCGGCCGGCATGTTCGTGCTCGTCGCTTCGCGTGATCTGGTCACGACCTTCGTTGGGCTCGAGCTGCTTTCTCTGCCGCTTTACATCCTCTGCGCGGCCCGCGTGCGCGAAGAACGTTCGCTCGAAGCCGGCCTGAAGTACTTGATCATCGGCTCGGTCGGTTCGGCAACCGTGCTTTACGGATTCGCGCTGCTCTACGGCGCCACCGGCCAGACCGGCTACAACGAGATCGCGGCCGCGATCGAGGCCGGCAGCCTGGCAACCGATCCGCTCTTCCTGACCGGCGTTGCGATGTGCACAGTCGGCTTCGCCTTCAAGGCCTCGTTGGCACCGTTCCACCAGTGGACGCCAGACGTCTACGAGGGCGCGCCGACGCCGGTCACAGCCTTCATGTCGGTTGCGACGAAGGCCGCCGCCTTCGGCGCGATCATCCGCCTCTTTGACGTTGCCGTGCGCCCGGCGGTCGAGGCTTGGCAGCCGATCTGGGTTGCGATTGCGCTGGTCACAATGGTCGTCGGCAACGTCGGCGCGCTGCGCCAGCAGTCGATGAAGCGGATGCTCGCCTACTCGTCGATCGCTCAGGCCGGCTACATCCTCGTCGGCTTTGTGCTCGTAACCGACCTTGGCGTCCAGGCGGTCTGTTCGTACCTCGTGCTCTACAGCCTCGGCAACCTCGCAGCATTCACCGTCGTGATCGCGCGCGAGCGCGAGACGGCAGAGGGCGACAAGATCTCGGCGCTGCGTGGCCTTGGCACTGAGCGCCCGGTGCTCGCGGTCGTGATGACGATGGCGATGCTGAGCCTCGCAGGCATGCCGGCAACGGCCGGTTTCATGGGCAAGCTGCGCCTCGTTGAGGCCGCCGCCGCGGGCGACTACGCCTGGCTGGTTGCCGTGCTCGTCGTCCTTTCAGTCATCTCACTGGCCTACTACCTGCCTGTCGTTGCGACGATCTGGCGCGGCGAGACGCAGCCGGGTACCGATGCTGCCAGCGGCGTTCCGGTGCTTGCCGGCGGAGCGCCCGAGGCCGACGCCGTCAGTGGCCACGCCGGCTGGGAGCTGACGCTCGTCGGCGTAGTGCTCGCCGCCGCTGTGCTCGTCTTCGGCATCATTCCCCAGCCGGTCTTCAATCTTGTCGCCAGCGCCGCTCGCGGCCTCGGCCTGAGCTAGCGAGCGCGCCGATCGGCGCGCTACGGTTCGGCTCCCCGTGGACTACCCGATCGAGAGCTTCACCCCGGCCGAAGCGGCCCGCCTAGAGCCACACTTCACGAACCTCGACGAGCCCGTTTTTGCGCTCGTCAACCTGCCTGAAACGGTGAAGGGCGCGCTCTTCGCGCGCTACTCGCGTTACGACGGCACGCTGCGCCGCCTCTTCCTTGACGAGTTTGCCGATTCGCTGCCCGAGAGCGGTGGCGACTGGGAACGCGACGAGGGCAAGCGCGCCTCCGAGCTCTACGACACGATCTTCCTTGGTTATGGCGACGACTCGGTTGCCCAGCTCGGCGGCGCGCACGTCGCCTGCGAATGGGTGTCGAACGTGCTGACGAAGATCCTTCAGCGGCCGCGGCTTGCCTCTTACCTCGAGCAATCGACGCGCTACATCCGTTATGACGGCGAGGTTCCCGGGCTCGGCTACCGCTACTACCGCGACGCGGCGCTCGGAGCGCAGTACGAGCAGACGATGGACAGCCTCTTCAGCAGCTATTCGGCTGCTATTCCAGCCGTCTCAGCCTGGGCCGCGGAGCAGTTCCCGGCCGCCGACGGCGTATCTGAGGGCGCTCACGCGCGGGCGATCGAAGCGAAGGCGCTCGACCTGCTGCGCGGCCTGCTGCCGGCCAGCTCGCTCTCGCACATGGGAATCTTCGCCTCCGGCCAAACCTATGAGCAGCTGATCCTCCACCTGCTCGCCCACCCGCTGCCCGAGGCGCGCGATTACGGCCGGATGCTGCTGGCAACGCTCAAGCAGGTGATGCCGAGCTTCGTCTCGCGCGTGGAGCGCCCCGACCGCGGCGGTGAATGGATCGGCTATCTGGAGCAGCGCAGCGCCGCCGGCAACGAGTGGGCGCGGCGGCTGGAGCTGAGCGGCCGAGACGACGCTGAAGGCGGCCCGTCGGTCAAGCTCACTCACGTCGACGGCACGGAGGAGGATCTTCTCTGCGCGCTGGTCTTTGAGCAGTCGCGCGCAAGCGAGGCTTCAATCCGCAGCGCCGTCGAGCAGCTCAGCGGCGACGAGCGGGCGGCGATGCTGGCCGACTTCGTCGGCGCCCGCGCCAACCGCCGCCATCGCCCCGGCCGCGGCTTCGAGGCCGTCCGCTACCGCTTTGAGGTCGTCGCCGACTACGGCGCCTTCCGCGACCTTCAGCGCCACCGGATGCTGACAGTGCAGTGGCAGACGCTGGGGCCAGAGCTTGGCGCCGGCGTGCCGGCTGAGCTTGAGCAGGCCGGCGTCGCAGACGATTACAGGCGCGGCCTCGAGGCGTCGGCGGCCGAGTACCAGCGCCTTGCCGACGGCGGGCAGGGCGACGCGGCGCCTTACGCGCTCTGCCTTGGCTACCGGATCCGCTTCATTCTCGACTGCAACGCGCGCGAGGCGATGCAGCTAATCGAGCTGCGCTCCGGCCGCGAAGGGCACCCCAGCTACCGCGCCGTCGCGCACGAGATGCAGCGCGCGATCGCCCAGCACCACCCGGCCGTCGCAGCGGCGATGGTTCACGTCGATGATCAGGCAGAGCCGCGGCTGGAGCGAATCCTCAGCGAGATGCGCAGCGAAGCGCGAAGCGCCTGAGCGGGCGTTACTTGCCGCTGATTCGGCCTGCCAGCGGCAGCACCAGCGAGCGCGGTGCAATCCTGCCAAGCAGCGCCTGAACTTGATTGGCCATGCCCGGGATTGCCGTGCGGCTGCCGCTCTCCATCGCGTCGATCGCTTGGCGGGCAACCTCTTCGGCTGAGACGAGCGTGAAGTCGGGGAGCGAATCTTCCATCATCGTGCTGCCGGCGACGGCCGCGAACTCCGTCTTGACCGGGCCCGGGCAGAGCGCCGAGCAGCTAACGCCGCTGCCTGAGAGTTCGGCGTTCAAAGCCTCCGAAAAGGAGAGCACGAAGGCCTTCGTTGCCGCGTAGCTGGCGAAGCCGGGGAGCGGCTGGAAGGCGGCCGTTGAGGCGACGTTGAGGATCGCGCCGCTGCCGCGCTCGACCATCCCTGGCAGAACGCGAACGGTGAGGTCGTGGACGGCCACAACGTTCAGTTCAATCATCTGCCGTTCGCGCTCGGGATCGTTGCTGACGAGCTTGCCGCTGATGCCGTAGCCGGCGTTATTGCAGAGCCCGGCCAGAGCGGGCCCGGCTTGCAGCCCTTCGATCAGTTCGGCGCGGGCGACAGCGTCGCCAAGGTCGCATGGGATCACGGTCGCCGTGATCTTGTGCTTCTCGGCCAGCTCAGCGGCTAGCTCTTCAAGCCGCTCGGCGCGGCGCGCGACCAGCGTGACGCCGTGCCCGCGCGAAGCGAGCTCCCGCGCCATTTCGGAGCCGATGCCCGACGAGGCGCCGGTGATTAGAACGGTTGTTGAAGCGGAAGCTTTCTCTAGGGCCATTGCCGCAGCCTAGCTCAGCTGGAGCGACTAATTCTTGCGCTTGCGTTTCTTGCGCAGCTGCCCGGCGGTCTCAGCTTCGCCGCTGCCATTGCTGGTAACCGGTGGCAGCGTTGGAGCCGGCGCAGAATCAGGCGGATTGCCTGAAGCTTTCTGCGCCCGCGCAGCGGCCATGCTTGGCCAAGGCTCGGCCTTGCCGCTGATCCAAGCGGGCGGGATTTTTCCGCCCGGCCAGCGCAGAATGAAGATGAAGCCGACGGTCGCAAGCCAGAAGGCGCGCAGCACACCCTGCTGGTCGAGCGGCAGGATGAAGGTTGCGCCGACGATCATCCCGAGCACTCCCATGAACCGCGTCAGCAGCCCCACGCGCATCGCGTTCAGGCCAAGCATGATGAAGGCTAGGCCGATTGCGAAAGCGCCGAGCTGCCAGAAGATCTGTCCAGCCACGAAGGCGCCGCCGGTCAGCGCCTCGGTCGCCTGCAGGTTGTTGCCGCCATCGAAGCTGGCAATTCCTAGGTAGTAGCTCAGCTGCGCAACGGTGCGGCCAACGCCGAAGGCGACAGCGCCGAATGCGCCCGCGATCAGCGTTAGCTGGCCAAAGCCGGGGTTGCGCGCGCGGATCGCTTTGAAGAGGAAGACGACAACACCGAAAATCAGCAGCGAACCGATCCCGTAAAGAACGGTGCCGATGATCGGCATCGTCAGGCGGCTACTGAGCCACTCAGCCTGAAGCGCGATCCGCCCGGGCGGAATCGGGTTGCCGGCGATCAGGTCACGGATAGCGTCGGTCGCCGTTACGGCTTCGTTGTCGAACGTTGGCAGCCCCGAGAGTCCTAGGCTGGAGAGCGTCGCGCCGACAATTGTCAGCAGCCCAGCTGCCCAAGCGCAGGCCGCGGCGCGCTTGCGGTTGGCCGCTTCCCAAGCCAGCGTGATCTCAGGATCCTGAGGCGGGCCGGGCGGCGCCTTTTGAGGCAGTAGTGGACTCATCGAGGGGGAAGTCTACGCGCCACGCGGCTCAATCGAGCAGCGCCTCGGCCGCGGCAGCGAGGCCGCCGCTTCTAAGCAGCTCCGAGTTGCCGAGCAGCCGATCAAGCTCGCCTGCGATCCGCGTTAGCGGCGCCGACGCGCTGGGCGTGGAGAGAATTCGGATTGGGAGCTGGCAGCTGCCCATCTGGCGGTGCGTCAGCTCCAAAGTGGCAAGGCCGCCGTAGTCGGCAAAGCAGGCGCCGCTCGCGGCCTGCGCGCTTGCCAGCAAGGCGGCGTCGGCGCCCGGGCCCAGCAGCGCTTCGATCGCCCGGTCGGTGCCGGCGGCCAGCAGCGCCGCCTCAATCGCGCCGCGCTGATCGGCCAGCTCGCGCGTCGATTCGACGTCGAGCGAGTAGACGGGCGGGTCGGCCAGCACCGCAGCGGAAACCAGTTCAGGCCGCCGCAGGCAGAGATCGAGCGCGATCAGCGCGCCAAAGCCAACGCCCACGATCAGCGCCTCGCCCACGCCGAGCGCAAGCAGCAGCGCCGCCGCGTCCTCGCTCTGCTCAGTTACCGTCGTCGCCAGGTACGGCTCCGGCGCCTCGCTCTTGCCGTAGCCGCGGCGGTCGTAGGTGATCACGCGGCTGCGACCGGCCAGAGGCGCCAGCTCCGAGCCGAGCGACTCGCCGCCGCCGATGCCCTGAATTCCTAGTAGCGGCTTCCCTTCACCGCGGCTCAAGTAGTGAAGCTGCACTCCTACCCCAGCGGCGCTCGGCGTCATCGCTAGAATTACAGCATGGAAGGCCCTGGCGGACTTGGCGACATCTTCGGTGACCCGGACGAGCTTCAGCGCCGCATGGCTGAGTTCGCTGAGCAGATGTCGAGCCAGCAGACGCTTGCTTGGGCCGACAACGCAATCAAGCTGGCCGTCGACATGACGGTCGCCGCGATCGGCCGCCTCAACGTGCAGGGCACTAACGCTGAGCAGGCTGAGCAGATCCGCTCGCTGATGGCAACCGTTTTCCCTGAGGCTGTTGCGCTGGTGCGCGAAGCCCGTCAGGGTCTGCGCTAGCCGCCACCCGCGGCCTTCTCTTCGGCGCGGTGCGCCTTACCGGCGCGCATCACGTCGCCAAACGAGCGGAAGCCGAAGATCGTCAGCAGCGCAAGGAAACCGACCGCGATTGAGATCACGGCTATCGCCACCTGCTGGCCGACCGAGTAGGCGGCTACCACTGCGGCCGTTCCAAAGACGGTCACCAGCAGCGCCTGCTGAACACCGGCGCCGCCGGGCGTGAACGGCACCAGCGCCGCGACGGCGTTGATGCCCAGCACCAGCATCACGTTGCGGACGGAGCCGCCGATGCCGAAAGCGTCGAGCAGCAGCCAGAAGGCGGCGCAGCGCAGCAGCCAGCCGCCGAACTGCACCAGCCACACCTCACGCAGGTAGCGGCGCCAATCGCTCAGAATCGTGAAGCCTTGGCGGACGTTGAACCAGAAGGCGACGACGCGGCGCGACAGGAAGGCGAAGGCGACCAGCGCCGCCAGCGTCAGGCCGGTGACGATGAAGAGCGTTAGCTGCGGGTCGGTCGAGAGGAACGAAAGATCAAGCGTTCCGAGCTTCGGTAGCTCCGGAGTGTTTGGGAAAACACCTTCGCTGAAGGCGAAAGTGAGGACGGGGATCGCGATCGTCAGGTCGAAGATCGACTCAACGACGAAGGCGGCACCGATCGCCGGGTAGGTCGACTGCGGCACCGAGACCTTGACGAGAAAGAATTTGATGATGTCGCCGCCGCGCGCGGGAACAACATTGTTGAAGCCGTAGGCGGCGATGTAGGCGCCCCAAATGTTGCGGTAGGGAATCCGCTCATCGGGGTAGGCGGCGCCGAGCGTGTTGTAAAGCGCCAGCGCGCGCATCGAGAGGTAGAGGACAAAGATCACCATCCCCAGCAGCAGCGGGATTATCTCAACCTGCGCGAAGCTGTCTACGAAGCTGCGGGCCGCTTCGTAGATTCGCTGAAAGAGGTCGGTGATTGCCGCGATCTTCACTGCTCAAGGGTACGGCTCGCGCCGCCGGTTACCCGCGCCGAGCCGTTCGCGCCGTTAGGCGCCGTCAAGCCCGATCGCGGCCAGCAGCGCCGGGTCGCCCAGCGAGCTGAAGACCTGGTCCTCAGCGCCGGCAAAATCGGCGTCATCAAACGACGGGATCACGTAGACCGTCATCCCCGCCGCGGCGGCGCTGGCAGCGCCGGGCGGTGAGTCCTCAAGCGCGACGCAGTCGGCCGCGTCAACGCCGAGCCTGCGCGCGGCCTCAAGGTAGGGGTCTGGCGCCGGCTTGCCGTGGGGGACGTCCTCAGCCGTGACGATCGTGCCAAAGAAGCGCTCAACCCCTGCGGCGGCGATCGCGCGGTCGACGAACGGCCGCGGCGAGTTGGAGCAGAGCGCAACCGGTACGCCGGCATCGGCCAGCGCTGTCAGTAGCGCAACGGCGCCCGGCATCGGCTCACAGCCGCTCTCGAGCGCTACATAGACAAGCCGGTTCATCTCCTCGACCAGCGCCGGCCCTTCCTCGTCGGGGCGCCCAAGCTCACGCGCAAGGATCGTCGCCGCGTGCGGGCCGGAGTTCCCGAGCAAAGCAATCTTGTGCTCGTCGTTGAACTCAATTCCGTGCGCTGCGAAGAGCTTCTGCTCGGACTGCGTCCACAGCTCCTCGCTGTCGAGCGTTAGTCCATCGTTGTCGAAGATCACTGCTGCGGGAAGGCTCATCGGTTGATCATCCCGATTGTCGCCCTCGCGGCGCTCACAGCTCGGCCAGCGCTTCCAGCACCTCTTCGTCATGCGTCTTCGGCGAGACCTTCTCAATCACGTGGCGAACTGTTCCCGAGCCGTCGATGATGAAGGTCGTCCGCAGCGCGCCCCAGTACTTCTTGCCGTACATCGACTTCTCAGCCCAGACCCCGTACTTCTCGCAGACGGCGTGGTCCTCGTCGGCCAGCAGCGTGAAGTTGAGCTTCTGTGCGTCGTGGAACTTCTTCACCTTGGCGACCGGGTCGGGGGAGATGCCGACCACGCGCACGCCTTCCTTCTTGTAGGCCTTGAGGTGGTCGCGCACGCCGCAGGCCTGGGTCGTGCAGCCCGGCGTTGAGGCCTTCGGATAAAAGTAGAGAACCACGGTCTCGCCCTTCAAATCGCTCAGCGAGAGCTGTTCGCCGTTCTCGTCGGGAAGTTTGAAGGCCGGTGCTTTTTTGCCGCTTGCAATCATCGTCGAAGGCTCCTTGTTGGCTGTCGTCTGATTGAAGCAGCCCGAAGGGGGGTGAAGTTTGCCGGCCTGCGACTAAGGCTGGGGTGACGCCGATTCGCTCTCTGATCATCTCGGCCACGGCGCTGATCACGCTGCTGGCGATGCTGTTCTTCGCCACCGGTGCCGATGCCGGCACTTACGAGGTGCGGGCCTGCGACGGCAGCGGCATCAACCGCTCGTTCGTCGCCGTCGGCTCATCGATGGTTGCTGCCAACGGCTCCTGCAGCGCGGTTCCCTTCCTTGGCATGCAGGTCCGCAATGGGCTTGGCGCCGGCACGGCAGGCGCCTTCACCTGGGGCGCGCTTGAAGCTGCCGCGCCGGCCGGCAGCGTAATCACGGGCTTGCGCGCAAATGCCACCGCCTATGACCAGAAGGCGGCCGCCAACCTTGACGGCTGGCGCGCCGGTATCGCCGACGACACTGGCTACCGCTGGTGCGGGATTCCCTCTCCCTGCGCTTGGGGTGGAGCGCCGAGCGTTCCGATCGCGCTCGATGGGCTTTCGACGACGCGGCTGCGCCTGTTGGTGATCTGCGCGCTTGGCAGCGGCTGCCGCCGCAGCGCGATTCAAGCGACGACGACGCTTAGCGACGTGATCCTCCAGCTTCGCGATGATCAGGCACCAGCAATGAACGCGATGCGTGGCGCGCTGGCATCGGGCGATAGCTGGGTCGCAGGTTCGCTCGCGAGTGGCTTCGACGCCAGCGATCCGGCGGGGATTCGAACTGCCAGCGTCAGCGTCGATGGCACGAGCGTCAGCGGCGTTGAGCATCGCTGCGATCAGTACTCAATGTCACCCTGCCCGAACGGCGGATCCGAAGCGACGATCGACACGAGGCAGCTAAGCGATGGCACCCACAGCGTGCTCGCTCGCGCCGTCGACGCGGCCGGCAACGGCGCCGATCAGCAGGCGCAGATTAGGGTCGACAACACTGCGCCGGTCGTCGCGCGGCCGGAGCGCAGCAGCGGCGGCGGCTGGAGCGCCGACGCCAGCGCCGCGCTAGCGGTCGACGCCAGCGACGGAGCCGGTGGCTCGGGCGTGAGGTCGCTCGGCTGGGAGCTTTGCCGCACCGACGGCAGCGACTGCCGCTCGGGCGCCGCCGCTCCCGCCGCGTCGCTCAGCATCAATTTGCCGGCCGCTGGCGAGTGGCACGCCCGCGTCAGCGCCAGCGACGCGCTGCGAGCAGGGCAGCCAAGCGCGTGGTCGCCGCCGCTCCGTTACGACCCGGTAGTCCCTGGCGCCTCGCAGCTGGCAGGAGCGGAGCGCTGGAGCGACGGGCGAACAGCGGCCTCGGTCCAGCTCGCGCCTTCGCAATCAGCGCCGATCGGCCCGTCGGGATTGGCCGGCTACGCCGTTAGCAGCGACGGCAGCGCCCCGGGCTCAGCGCCAAGCGTCGGCGGCGAGAAGGCGACCGTCAGCCTTGGCCAGCTGCCGGAGGGCACGACGATCGTCACTGCGCGGGCGATCAGCGGCGCCGGTGTTCCCTCCGGCGAAGTTGGCCGCGCTGAGGTTGGAATCGACCGCAGCGCGCCGGCGCTCACGCTGGCGCCGGCGGCCGGCGAGCAGCCGCGCCGCGAAGAGTGGTTCCCGAGGCCGATCGAGCTGCTCGCGAAGGGAACCGATCAGGTTGGCCTTTCGGGCATGGCCGGCGCGCCTGACGAGCAGCCGGCCACCGACGGTGGCTACGTCGAGTACCAGATCGACGATGGGGCGCCGCAGCGTGTCCGTGGCGCCAACGCC
>CAJBXY010000133.1 GCA_903959665.1 uncultured Solirubrobacterales bacterium
CGCGACGTCAACCGGCTGGAAGCTGACGTTCACGCTGCCAAGCACGGTTGCGATCACGCAGAGCTGGAGCGGTTCTGTAAGCCGCAGCGGCAACACCGTGACCGTGAGGCCTGAAGCATGGGCAGCAAAGGTCGCACCGGGCCCGGGAGCAGCCTCGTTTGGCTTCTGCGCCTCAGGCAGCGGTGAGCCGGGCGCGGTCTCTGTAACAGAGATGGCATCGACGACAGCCGTCGCGGCCACGCGCTCAAAGTCGACCGCCAAGTCGCGGGCGATTGTGAAGGCCAAGAAGATCCGTCAAGCGCGCGCGCAGAGCGCGCTGCGCAGCCGGGTTGGCCGTTAGTTAGAGCAGTCGCAGCCCCGCCCCGCCGCCCTCGCGGGCGCGGGGCCGGGCTGCGCGCAGCTTTCAGCCGACACCAAACCTCACGAACCAATTACCGCCCTAATTCGGCGGAAGATCAAGGAGAGAATCAAGATGCCAAGTACGACAAGGAAGTCAACCGGCCGCAGGACGCGGCTCACCCTCGCAGCAACAGCGATGGCAGCCGTCGCCGCGATGTCCGCGGCGACCGCCAGCGCGCAAGCTGCCGTCTCACCAAGCTTCGCCCCATACGTCGACATGACGTTGCAGTCGAAGGCAACCAACGCGGCCAGCATCAAGCAGTCCGGTGCGAAGGCCTCGACGCTCGGCTTCATCGTCAGCGGCGCGGCCTGCCAAGCGTCATGGGGCGGCTACTACGGCCTTAGTGCTTCAGACGAGTGGTTCGACGCCAAGCAGGTGATCTCCGACGCCCGCGCAGCAGGCTCCGAGCCGATCATCTCGTTCGGTGGCGCTGCAGGCCAGGAGTTGGCCCGTACGTGCACCAGCGTCACGGCGCTCACGGCGCAGTACCAAGCCGTGATCGACGCCTACAACGTTCGCAACCTCGATTTTGACATCGAAGGAGCCGATCAAGGCGACCCGACATCGGTGGCGCGCCGCTTCCAAGCGATCGCCAAGATTCAGGCCGCAGGAACGGCTGCCGGCAAGCCGGTAACAGTCTCATTGACGCTGCCGACGATGCCGACCGGCCTCACCTACGACGGGATGAACGTCGTTCGTAGCGCGGTCGCCAACGGCGTCGACGTAAGCGTTGTCAACGTAATGGCGATGGATTACTACGACCCGTCGCTAAGTCCAGCCGGCAGGATGGGTGATTACGCGATTCAGGCGGGCGAAGCACTCAAAACCCAGCTCGGAACTGTTTACAGCGGTCGCAGCGACGCTGAGCTCTACCGGATGGTCGGCATCACGCCGATGATCGGCATCAACGACAACCCGGTCGAGATCTTCACGACGGCCGACGCGACGAAGGTGCTGAATTGGGCCAACTCGAAAAGCATCGGACGGATCGCAATGTGGTCGCTAAACCGCGACTCCCAGTGCGCTACGCCGAGCAACTTCACCGGCAACTACTGCAGCGGTGTGACGCAGAGTCCGATGCAGTTTTCGACGATCTGGAAGGCATTCGGTGGCGCACCGGTAATCAACCCGACGCCGACGCCTACGCCTACGCCAACGCCGACGCCGACGCCTACGCCGACGCCGACGCCTACGCCTACGCCTACGCCGGGCGCAGTTAGCTCGAGGGTGTCGGTTGACACCAAGTGGGCGGGAGCCTGGTGCGGCAAGATCGTCGTCAGCAACGCCACGTCAAACGATCTCGTGATCGACAAGATCACCTTCTCGATCCCGAGCGGTGACTGGGTAACCAGCACCTGGGGCGGCACGTTCACGCGCAGCGGTAACGACTACTCGGTAGTCGCACCAAGCTGGGCGCAGGCAGTGGCCGGCGGCAGCTACTCCGACACCGGGATGTGTGTGTCAGGTTCCGGTTCAGGGCAGCTGAACAACATCGTCGTGACGGCTCACCAGGCCGGCACAACGCCGACGCCGACGCCGACGCCGACGCCAACGCCTACGCCTACGCCTACGCCTACGCCGACGCCTACGCCTACGCCAACGCCGACGCCTACGCCTACGCCGACGCCTACGCCGACGCCGACGCCGACGCCAACGCCAACGCCGGTCCCCGGCGCAGCGAAGTTGGCAGCGACGGTGACCAAGGACGCGACCTGGGCCGGCGGTTTCTGCCGCAGCTTCAAGATCGCCAACTCGGGTTCGAAGTCGTCAACCGGCTGGAAGCTGACCTTCACGCTGCCAAGCAGCGTCAAGATCACCGAGAGCTGGAGCGGCACTGCCACACGGAGTGGCAACGTCGTGACCGTCACGGCGCCTAGCTGGGCGGCATCGGTTGCGCCTGGCACGAGCGTGACCGCGTTCGGCTTCTGCGCCTCAGGCACAGGCGAGCCAAGCGCGATCAGCGTTGCCGACGTCGCTTCAACGGCAACGGCAGCGGCAGCAGCACGTTCGCGGACGACCGCCCGCGCACGCGCAGCAGAGAAGGCAAAGAAGATCCGCCGCGCCCACAAGCGCAGCGCAGCACGCGCCTAACCGGCGCTCGCGACTGAGCAACTGACGCTCTCCCCGCACTCGCTGCGGGGAGAGCAGTCAGCTCGCGACCGCGCCCCTGTTGAGGTCTTCGAATTCCTCGCTTGGAGCCCCCGACTTAGCGTCGGCGAAGTAGAGGTGGATCAGGCCGCCGATCACGCCGCCGATCAGCGGCGCCAGCAGGTAGATCCAAATGTCGCTGAAGTCGCCGGCAGCGATTGCGGGTGCCAGCGAGCGGGCCGGGTTGAAAGAGAAGCCGCTGACAGGGCCGGCGACGGTTCCCGCAGTGAAGATGAACAGGCCGATCGCGAACGGGGCGAAGACACCCTTCCATGGCGCGCGCTGATCGGTCGCCACCGTGGCGATGACGAGCACAAAGAGCATCGTGAATAGCGCCTCGATGATGAACGCCTTGCCGTCGCTTACCCCCACGCCGGGAGTGTTAACCGCCTTGCCGATTATCCCCTGCGTCCAAAGCACGAGGATCAACAGGGCCGCTATTAGGCCGCCTACGATCTGCGCCGTCCAGTAGGGAAGAATTTCCGAGGCTGGATGCTTGCGCGCCGCTGCCAATCCAAGCGTCACGGCAGGGTTGAAGTGCCCGCCAGAGATGTGCCCAAAGGCGAAGATCATCGCTGCCAGGCCGAAGCCGAAGCCGGCTGCGATCCCGAGCGATTGGATCGCCGAGATGCCTTGCGTTGCAAGCGAGACGATCCCCATGAATGCAGTCAAGAGGAAGCCGAACGTGCCGATGCATTCTGCGGCCAATCGCTTGCTCAAAGGAATGTCCATTACAGCCTCCTCAGTCGCGGTCTGAAGGGACGAAAAATAGAGCGGGCCGCGGACGGCCTCCGGCCTCGCCGCTAGCCGGAGGGGGCAGCGTCAACGAGGCGCCACGGCACTTGATCGGAGCCGTCGAGCGCCAGCGTCCAACTCTCGCTGAACTTGACCTCGCGGTCCTTGTCGCCGGCGATCACGGCGGCGGTATCACGGTTCTCCAAGTATCTGCGTCCACGAACCTTCAAGACGACGCTCATCTGCGCCGGGGCCGGCTCCGCGGCCAGCCGTTCGATCGTGATCGATTCAACCTGCGGCCCGCGCACGACGAGCCGCGCGCTGTGGCCATCTGCCGACGGGTAGAGCAGCTGCTCGATCGCTTCGGCGCTTGCAACCGCTTCGAGCGCTGCGTCCGGGCCGTCAACGGCCTGGGCCCAAGCGGCCACGGCGCGCCGCGCCGCAGCCTCAAGCACGTCGGGTGCGAAACGCCCGTCCACGAGCGAGAGATCCATCGCCTGCGTGCGCGCGTCATCGGCGAGGCTGACATCGACGAGATCGGCGGTTGAAGTACCTTCGAGCGCTTTGTCGGCGACCGCCGCCTCAACGATCGCTGCGTCGCGTAGCCGTAGGTCGTCGGCCCAGGGCGAGGCGATGATCGGCGAGTCAAGGTGGTGGGCACCCTCGCGGTCCTGTTCGATCGACAGCAGGATCCAAGAGCCATCACGCTTGGCTAGCGTCCAGTATTCGCTGAGAGTCACGACCGCGTCGTTGTCGTCGCTGCGCATGATTCGCATGCCGTCATCGGTTTCAACGAAATCCTCGAGCGTCGCTTCGATGTGGACGATCGCGCGGTCATCGACGTCATCGGCCTTGTTATCGATACCGACATAGAGCACCTCCGGCCCGCGCAGGACGCGCACCCGGTTATGCCAGCCGTGCGAGGCGAAATCCTGCATCCGAAGGCGCCATTCGACGAGCAGATCGTCGCCGACCATCGTCTGTAGCGCTCGATCATCGCGCTGATCCCAAGCGTGCTGGATCGCGCCGAAGAGCGCTGCCGTGCCGGCCGTAATCGCGTCGGCGTCGAAGGCTGCGTCGTCGGCCGCGGCCTCAGCCGAAGCGGTTCGCACCCGCGCATCGCGCTCGATCCGCCGCTGGCGCATGTTTCGCACCGTCATGTAGGAGCGAAACATGCTCAGCAAGATGATCAGTGCGATCACGCCGAAGACGAGGAAGAGCGTCAACACAGTCCCGGCGCTCGCTGCGCCTCCGTAGCCGCCGCCACCGCCACCGAAGCCGCCGCCATAACCGCCGCCGCCGCCACCGCCGAAGCCGCCGCCCCCGCCGAAGCCGGATGATCCGCCGCCGGCCGCTGCGAGCTGGAAGATTGAGCTAATCAGCGCGTGCATCGTTCCTACATCGTCGCAGCATTAGAGCGGCGTTGGCGCGAATTGCCGCGAGCGTGGCCGATTGGCGTTGCTC
>CAJBXY010000134.1 GCA_903959665.1 uncultured Solirubrobacterales bacterium
ATCCGCAAGGCAAAGCGTTCCGCCCACAGCGGCGAAGTGAAGCCAGCCCGCACCGCTGAGGAGCGCCAAGCCGAGCGCGTCGAAGTGCGCCGCGCCAAGGCCGTCGCCCGCAGCCGCCGCCGTGGCCAGGAGCGCGAGAAGCGTGCCGCAACGCCAAACCGTGAAGGCACGCCGCCAGCCGAGCGCGAGCCGGCATCGGTGCAAGTGCGCCAGGGAATCGTCACCTCGACGAAGGCCGCGAAAACGATCACCGTCCGCGTTGACATCGCCAAGCGCCATCCGAAGTACCAGAAGATCGTTCGCTCGACCAAGTCGCTTCACGCCCATGATGAGACCAGCGAGGCTCGCGAAGGCGACTTCGTCCGCGTGATCGCCAGCCGGCCGATGTCGGCAACGAAGCGCTGGCGCCTAGTTGAGATTTTGGAGCGTGCGAAATGATCCAGAACGAATCACGCCTGCGCGTTGCCGACAACACCGGCGCCCGCGAAATCCTTTGCATCCGCGTGCAGGGCGGCTCAAGCCGCCGGTACGCCCACGTTGGCGACGTCATCACTGCGACCGTCAAGCAGGCGATTCCGAACGGCTCGGTCAAGAAGGGCGAGGTCGTCAAGGCCGTCGTCGTGCGTACGCGCAAGCAGTTCGGCCGTGACGATGGCACCTACATCGCCTTCGACGAGAACGCAGCCGTGATCATCGACGAAGCTAATAACCCGCTTGGAACGCGCATCTTCGGGCCTGTTGCCCGTGAGCTCCGTGACCGCAACTTCATGAAGATCATCTCGCTTGCTCCGGAGGTGCTCTAGCATGGGTATGCGCATCCGTCGCGACGATCAAGTCGCCATCGTCAGTGGTAAGGACCGTGGAAAGACCGGTCGTGTTCTCCGCGTTGACCCAAAGAAGGAGCGGGTTTACGTCGAGGGTCTCAACATCATCAAGCGCCACCAGAAGCCTTCACCGACGGCAAGCGCCGACAGTCAGGAAGCAACTGGGGGCGTGATCGAAAAAGAAGGTCCGATCCACGTCAGCAATGTGATGCTGGTGGATCCGAAGGACAACCGCCCGACCCGCGTCGGCGTGACCCGCGAAGGCGGCGTCCGCAGCCGCGTCACGAAGCGTTCAAGCACGAAGCTCGACTGATTTTTATGCCAGCAACCAAGACACCTGTCCGCCTAAAAACTCGTTATCTCGAGGAAGTTCGTCCTGCTCTCGTTGAGCAGTTCGGCTACACGACAGTGATGCAGGCGCCGAAGGTCGAGAAGATCACCGTCAACATGGGGGTCGGCGAGGCGAAGCAGGATTCGAAGATGCTTGAGGCCGCCGCAGGGCAGCTCGCCCAGATCACCGGCCAAGCTCCAAACGTGCGCCTCGCGCGCAAGTCGATCGCCAACTTCAAGCTGCGCGAAGGGATGCCGGTTGGCCTTGCCGTGACGCTGCGCGGTGACCGCGCCTACGAGTTCCTTGATCGCCTGATGTCGATCGCGATTCCGCGGATCCGCGACTTCCGCGGCCTGCCCGCCAACTTTGACGGCCGCGGCAACTACACGATCGGCATTCGCGAGCAGATCATCTTCCCCGAGATCGACTACGACGCCGTAGACCAGATCCGTGGCCTTGACATCGCGATCACGACTAGCGCCGCCACCGACGAGGAGGGCCACGCGCTGCTTTCGCTCTTTGGGATGCCCTTCATCAACAAGCCCAACCCTGAAGAGGTAGCCGCCGAAGAGGCCAAGAAGGCCGAAGCAGCTGCTGAAGCGAAGGCTGCGCTCGAGGCTGCAAAGGCAGAGCAGGAGAGCGACCAGCCCGCCGCTGACGGCGACGAAAGCGGTGACGCTGACGAAGCTGACGCTGACGAAGCTGGCGCCGAGGACGACGCCAGCGAAGAAGCAGAAGAGGCAGCCGACGAAGAGGCATCTGAAGAGGCTGCCGACGAACCCGCCGAGGAGACCGATCAGTAATGGCCAAGACTTCCCAGCGCGTCAAGCAAGCGCGCACACCCAAGTACCCAACTCGCGGCTACAGCCGCTGCAGCCGCTGCGGCCGCTCGCGCGCCGTCTACCGCAAGTTCGGCGTCTGCCGCATCTGCCTGCGTGAGCTCGCTCACAACGGCTACATCCCCGGAATGACGAAGAGCAGCTGGTAGGGGAGAAGAGCAACCAATGTCGATGACAGATCCAATCGCCGATTTCTTGACCCGCGTGCGCAACGGCATCGTTGCCCAGCACGACATCGTTGAGATCCCGGCATCGAAGCTGAAGCGCGAGATGGCCCGCATCCTCAAGGAGCAGGGCTACATCGCCGGCTACGAGATGCGCGAGCACGACGCCGAGCACCCAGGCGACATTCTCGCCGTTGAACTCAAGTACGCCGACGATCGTCGCAGCGCGATTACCGGCCTCAAGCGTGCCTCGCGCCCAGGGCAGCGCTACTACGTCGACCAGGGCAGCATTCCGAAGGTCCAAGGCGGAATGGGCACAACGATCGTCTCCACTTCAAGGGGAGTCATGACCGGCCACGAGGCTCGCGCAGCGGGCGTTGGTGGCGAGGTCGTGGCTTTCGTCTGGTAGCCCTATGTCGCGAATCGGAAGAAAACCAATCCCGGTCCCATCCGGCGTCGAGGTTCAGATTGAGCCTGAGCTGGTGACCGTCAAGGGTCCAAAAGGCGAGCTGAGCGAGCGGATCCCGCGCGACATCACCGTCGTGCAGGAAGGCGAAGAGCTGCTTGTGACGCGCCCAACCGACCGCGGTGAGCACCGCTCGCTGCACGGCCTCACGCGCTCGCTTGTTGCGAACATGGTCGAGGGCGTGACCGATGGCTTCGAGAAGACGCTTGAGATTCAAGGCGTCGGTTACCGTGCCGCGCTGAAGGGTTCAGACCTCACACTGGCGCTCGGCTACTCGCACCCAGTCGAAATTCCGGCTCCCGACGGAATCAGTTTCGACGTGCCGCAGCCAACGAGCGTGATCGTCAAGGGGATCTCCAAGCAGCTCGTCGGCGAGACCGCAGCGAAGATCCGCAAGAGC
>CAJBXY010000135.1 GCA_903959665.1 uncultured Solirubrobacterales bacterium
CCGCGCGTAATGATGTTCATCCGCCCGTCCTCGCTGCGCTCCGTTACCTCAGTCACTTCCATCGCGCAGCCGGTCGCGTGGGCTCCATCCTCGTCGGTCCAGACGATCCCGAACTCGCGCTCATTGTCGAGGCACTCGGCGATCATCGTGCGGTAGCGCTGCTCAAAGATGTGCAGCGGAACGGTTTCGCTGGGCAAGGCAACTAGCCCTAACGGGAAGATCGGAAAGTCTTCTACACGTTCTTCTGCCATCTCTAGTCAAGTCTACGGTCGTGCGCCAGCGAGGGGTCAGCGGGAATATTTTTCAGGTCGCTCAACTGATCGGAGTAGTGTCGCTGAGAGATCGTTGGATACGTCCAACGCAGGCCAACCGGCCGGCAAATTTAAGGAGAAGAGATGAGTTATCTGCAAGTTGATTTCTGGCCAGGCGCCAGCCAAGCGAACTACGACGCTGAGATTGCAGCGGTACATCCGCCAAACGGCCTGCCCGAAGGCCAGCTCGTTCATCACGCAGCGGTCACGGCAGACGGCGTTTTGATCAGCGCAGTTTGGGATTCGCAGGAGTCGAAGGACAGCTTCGTTGAGGAGATCCTGATGCCGGCCCAGCCCGTTGAAGGCGGCTTCCCGAACCCTGTCGTCTCGAACTTCGGTGACGTCTACTACGAGCACTCCGCCTAAACAGCAGTTCTCCGAAGGCGGCGCAGCCTGAGATCGCGCTGGGCTGGCCGCTCGTACTGTTAGTCGATGGAGAAGATCGCGATTGTCTGGCTGCGCCGCGACCTGCGCACGCATGACCACCCAGCGCTGAGCGCGGCGGCTGAGAGCTGCGGCAGGGTCGTGCCGCTGTTCGTGCTCGATCAGCGACTGCTCGAGGGCCGCTTCGCGAGCGGGCCCAGGACGGCGTTCATGCTCGGGTGCCTGCGCGAGCTTGACGGGCAGCTAGAGGCGATTGGTGGCGGGCTCTGCGTCCGTGCTGGCAAGCCAGAGGAGGTCTTGCCGCAGCTAGCTGAGCAGCTAGGCGCCAGCGAGGTTTACTGGACCAGCGACGTCTCGCCGTTCGCACTTGAGCGCGACCGCAAAGTCACTGAGGCGCTGACAGCCCTCGGGGTCGAAGCGATCCCCTCGCCGGGAAACTTCTGCGCCGACGTATCGCTGCCACGGACCAAGAACGGCAAGCCGTTCAGCGTCTTCACGCCGTTCTGGAAAGCTGAGCGTGAGCTGCCGCGCCGCCCGGTGCTTCCTGCTCCTTCCGCGCTGCGCCTGCCCGACGGCCTCGACTGCGGCGAGCTGCCGGCCACGCCGCAGCTCGGCGAGCAGCTGCCTGAGCCATTCTGCCAGCCGGGCGAGCCGGCCGCGCGCGAGGCGCTTGAAACATGGCTCGATGGTCCAGTCGATTCTTACGCAGAGCTCCACGACAACTTAAGCGGCGGTACCAGCGACCTCTCGCCGTGGCTGCGCTGGGGCTGCATCTCGGCGCGCGAGACCGAGCAGCGCGCCCAAGAGCGCGGCGGCGAAGGGGCGGAGGCGTTCGTCCGTCAGCTCGCATGGCGCGACTTCTACGCCCACGTGCTGCTGATGTTCCCGCAGAACATCAAGCTTGAATATCAGGAGAAGTTCCGCAAGCTCGAATGGGTCGATGACGAGCAGGGCTTCACGGCCTGGTGCGAAGGCCAGACCGGCTATCCGTTGATCGACGCCGGCATGCGCCAGCTTGCCGCCACCGGCTGGATGCACAACCGCGCCCGAATGGTCGTCGGCTCATTCCTGACGAAGGATCTCCACATCGACTGGCGCCGCGGTGAAGCTTGGTTTGAGCAGCGGCTACTCGACGCCGAGCCTTCGCAGAACAACGGCAACTGGCAATGGATCGCCTCGACCGGCGTTGACCCGGCCCCATACTTCCGCCGCCTTTTCAACCCGATTCTCCAGCAGCAACGGTTTGACCCGGATGGCGATTACGTCCGCCGCTGGGTGCCGGAGCTGGCCAACGTGCCGACGGAGCGACTGGCCGAGCCGTGGCTGATGAGCGACGACGAGCAGGCCGAGGCTGGCTGCGTGATCGGCAGCGACTATCCGGCGCCGATCGTCGAGCACAAGCAGGAGCGGCTGCGTGCGATTGAGCGCTACAAGGCGGCGTCGGCGTAGCTTCAGGCGGGGCGCCGGGCGCTGAGCAGCAGGTTGTAGAAGATCGTCGCTGGCAGGCGGCCCTCAAGCAGGCTGCGGTCGACCTTCTGCAAGGCGAGGTAGCCGCGGAAGGCGTACTGGCGCCAGAACATCGGCACATCCTCAGGCGCAGCGGTTGCCTCCAGTGCGCGGTTGGTCCAACCGAACCAGTTCGCCAGTAGCTCCTCGCCGCGCACGTTCACCTGCTCGAAGCCGGCGTCGCCAGCGACCGCTTCGAGATCTGACGGAACGAACGCGTGAACGTCGACGTGCTGCTCGAGCTCGTGGTTGCAGGCGCCGCCGTCGCTGTCTCCGGCGCTCGATCGGCCAGCTCGCAGGGCGGCGCGCCAAGCCGGTGCGACGGTCGTAGCTGCGCGCTTTGGCAGCTGGGCGAGGCGATCGCCATTGCGCGAAGGCTCTCCGGCGAAGATCACAACGCCGCCCGGTTTTAGAACACGGAAGAACTCGGCGAAGCCTTGTTCCAAATTAGGGATGTGGTGGAGCACCGCGTGGCCGAGCACAAGGTCGAAGCTCTCGTCCGCGAACGGCAGCGCTTCGGCGTCGCAGACTTCGGTTGCGACGTCAAGGCCGAGCTCGTCGGCGTTGCGCTGCAGCGCCTCGATCATTCCTGGCGAGATGTCTGTGCAGACCGCCTGATCGATCGCTCCCGCCATCAGCAGGTGAAGCGAGAAGTAACCGGTGCCGGCGCCAACCTCAAGCGAGCGGCCGAAATGGGGGAGCGGGCCGCCGAGCGCCTTCTCAACCTTCGTCAGAACCTGGTCGCGGCCAACCATTCCCCAGTCAATCCCCCACTTGGCGTCGTAGTGTGAGGCCGCGCCGGTGTGGTAGCGGGTATTGACGTCGCGGATCTCTTCGGCTGTCTTCGGGGTGGCCATTGTGAGTTGGGAGGCTAGCGATCGGCAGAAATCCTCGGCCTGCTGACCGCTCGGTCAGAAGCTGCGAAACTGAAGCGATGGCGACCGCAGCCCCAACCGTCCTTGACCTGCCGCCCGGCCCGCGGCAGCCGCGCTACGCGCAGGCTCTGCAGTGGGTGATGCGCCCACAGGAGTTTGTCGTTCGCCAGCGCGAGCGCTTCGGCGACGTTTTCACTTTGGAGTTCATCGATGGGCTTCCGCTCGTCGTCCTCAGCGACCCCGAAGACATCCGCACCGTCTTCACCGGTTCGGCCGAAGTGATGCACGCTGGCGAGGCCAACAAGCTGCTCGAGCCGGTGTTGGGCTCACGCTCGATTCTGCTGCTCGACGAGGCCGAGCACCTGCGCCAGCGGCGGCTGCTGCTGCCCCCGTTCCATGGTGAGCGGATGCTGCGCTATGAGGCGATCATGGCCGAGGCCGCCGAGCGCGAGCTTGCGACCTGGCAGCCCGGTGAGACGATTGAGATGCTGCCGCGGATGCAGGCGATCACGCTTGAAGTGATCATGCGCGCCGTCTTTGGGATCGAGGACGGGCTAGGAAAAGAGCGGCTGCGCTTGCTGCTGCGGACGATGCTGCAGCAGACGACCGACATGCGCCAAATGGCGCTGAGTTTGATCATGGGGCCTGATTCAGAACGGTTGCAGCAGCGGCTCAGTGAGGTGCTCGATCCGGTCGACGAAGAGCTCTACCGCGTTATCGCCGAGCACCGCGCCGCGCCTAACCTTGAAGAGCGCGAGGACATCCTCTCGATGCTGCTGCTGGCGCGCGACGAGGAGGGTGAAGCGTTGACCGACGAGGAGCTTCGCGACGAGCTGATGACGCTGCTGCTGGCCGGCCACGAAACGACGGCCAGCTCGCTCTCATGGGCCTTCGAGCAGCTGACGCACCAGCCGCAGACGCTGGAACGGCTGACCGAGGAGCTGCGCGGTGGCGGCGACGAGCCATACGCCGAGGCTGTGATCCGCGAGACGATGCGGCTGCGACCGGTGCTTCCGATCGTGATCCGCTTGCTCAAAGAGCCGATCACCGTTGGCCAAGGGCGCTTTCGGCTGCCCGCCGGAACGCGCGTGGCGCCGGCGATCATCCTCGTCCACCTGCGCGACGACATCTATCCCGACCCGTACCAATTTCGCCCAGAGCGCTTCATCGAAACCGCGCCCGGCACCTACACCTGGATTCCTTTTGGCGGCGGCATGCGGCGCTGCATCGGTTCGGCCTTTGCGCAGTTTGAGATGCGCGCCGTGCTGCGCGCGGTTCTAACCAACTTCGACCTCGAGGCGGCTGGAGAGCCGGAGCGAATCACGCGCCGCTCGCTGACAATCGTGCCCGACCACGGCGGCCGCGTGCGCCTTCTCAGGCGCGTGAAGCCGGCCGGCAGCGAGGCCGCCAGGTCAGGCGCACAAGCACTCTGATGGGGGTTGGTGAACCGCCCGAGCGCACCGACCCCGGCGCGCCGCGAATCTTCCAATCCAGCCAGCCCGAAGGCGTGCCACCGCTGGAGCTGACCGGTGAGCGAACGCTCCCCGATGTTCCCGAAGAGAACTACTGGTACCGGCGCCACTCGGTCGTCTACGAGTGGATCGGCGCCCGCGTTGGCGGCCTGCGAGTCGTCGACTTGGCCTGCGGCGAGGGGTATGGAAGCGCGGTGCTGGCGCGAAGCGCCGCCGACGTGGTTGGCGTTGACGCCAACCCAGAAGCCCACGCCCACGCCGAGGCGCGCTACGCCCGCGCCGGACTCAGTTTCGAGCGCACGCTGATCGACAGCTACGAGCAGCCGCGTGACGCCGTCGTCTTCCTGCAGACGATTGAGCACGTGACCAATCCGGGAGAGATCCTCGACCACTGCCGCGGACTGGTCGAGCAGAGTGAGAGGCCTGCCGTCTACATCTCTACCCCCAACGTGCTGACGCTGGCGCCCGAGGGCGCCGATCGCTCCGGCAACCCATGGCACGTTCACGAGTACCTCCCCGGCGAGTTTCGCGATCTCTGCTCAGTGCACTTTGGCGAGGTTGAGCTGTTCGGCCTCCACCACGCCAGAGCGCTCCGCGCCCACCAGATCGCGATCGAACGCTTTGGCTGGGATTCGATTCACCAGCGGCTGAAGCTGACGAAACCGTTCTATGACCGCTTCGTGCCGGCGATCTCTGAGCGGGACTTCGCGCTCGTAAGCGAACGTGAACGCTCGCTCGACGGCGCGCTCGACCTGCTCGCAGTTATGAGGCCCTGACGGTGGCGCGGCCTGGGCAGGTGGCGGTTCTCCTCCACACGCACATGCCTTACGTCGAGGGCTTCGGCACTTGGCCGTTTGGTGAAGAGTGGCTGTGGGAGGCGATCGCCACCTCCTACCTGCCGATTGCCGACCTGCTCGATCGCGGCGCTCCGCTGACGCTTTCGCTCACACCGGTGCTTTGCGATCAGCTCGAAGCGCCCGGGGCGCTTGAGCGCTGCGCCGCCTTTCTGCGCGAGCTGCGGCCCGAGTCGCACCGGCTCGACGCCGAAGGATGCCGCGAAGGTGGCCGCGAGGACCTTGCCGAAGAGCTCGAACGGGCGGCCGGGCAGTACACCGAAGCGCTCGCTTCGCTCGAGGCTTGCGGTGGCGACCTGCTAGGTCGGCTCGCGCCGCACGCCGCCTGGACCAGCAGCGCGACACACGCGATCCTGCCGCTGCTGGCGACCAACTCCGGCGTGAGGCTCCAGGTCGAGAACGGCGCCGAAAGCCATCGCGGGCGCTTCGAGCGCAAGTGGCGCGGCGGCTTCTGGATTCCTGAGTGCGCGCACCAGCCGTGGATCGATCGCTTGCTTGAGGAGGCGGGCGTTCACGCGGCCTGCGTTGAGCTGACGCAGCACTTCGGGGCCGGCGACGCGCGTAACTTGCAGCCGCTGCGCAGCGCCGACGGGCCGCTGCTCGTGCCGATCGACCGCGCGCTAATAGATCTCGTCTGGGGCTCCGACGGCTACCCGGCAGGCGGCGCCTATCGCGACAACCATCAGCGCACGACCTATGACCATCGCCCGTGGGCCAACGACGGAGAGGTCTATGACGAGGAGCGCGCGGCCCGGCAGGCGCGCGACGACGCGGCCGACTTCGCCCGGCGCTGCGGCGAGCGCGTCGCGGGCGGGGGGCTCTGCACGCTCGCCTTCGACACCGAGCTGTTCGGGCTCTGGTGGCACGAGGGCCCCACGTTCCTCGCCGCGTTCGTCGATCAATGCGGTCGGCAGGGCGTGGATCTGGTCGCGATCGATGACGCTCTGGGGCAGCACGAGGCTGCGGACTGGCCAAGCGGCCTCGATGCTCCAACGAGCTGGGGCAAGGCGAACTCGCTGCGCACATGGTCGTCGCCGAAGGTCGCCGCGATCACCGATCGGGCGCGCGATGCTGAGCTGCGCGCGCTAGCTGCAGGCCCGAGCCTCGCGCCGCGCGCGGCACGTGAACTGTTGGCGCTGCAGGCCAGCGACTGGGCCTTCTTGGAGACAGATGACCTCGCCGGCCCTTACCCGCTTGAGCGCTTCAGTGAACACCTCGACAACTTCAACGCCGAGCTGGCCTCGGTACCCTTGGGCGAGGCTGCGCTTCGCAATCTCGCGCCAGCGCTGAACCTCGCCCCGCTGCTTGAGCCATGACCCGCGTTCTGATTCTTTCCTGGGAGTACCCACCGGTCGTCGAGGGCGGCTTGGCGCGCCACGTGCGCAAACTCGCCGAGCAGCTCGTCGTTCAGGGCGTTGACGTTCACGTTCTAACGCGTGGTGATGGAGAACTGCTGGCCGAGGAAGAGGTCGCCGGCGTGATCGTTCACCGCGTGCCCGAACCCGGCCGCCCCGGCGATCTTGGCGAATTCGTCACTTGGATCGAGCACATGAACGCCGACATGTTGGCGGCCGGTGTTGAACTCGGCGACCGCTATGACTTCGACATCGTCCATGGCCACGACTGGCTTGTTTTCGTCGCCGGAGACCACCTCGCAAACCGCTATCGCTGCCCACTGATCGTGACGATTCACGCGACCGAGTACGGCCGCCATCAGGGCTGGGTCGATAAGCACCCGCAGAGCTGGATTCATGGCGTTGAACGGACGATGGCGGCGCGCGCCGACCGGTTGATCACCTGCTCCTATTACATGCGCGGCCATGTAGCCGACATCTTCGATCTCGATGAAGCGAGCGTTGACGTGATCGCCAACGGGATCGACCCGCTCGACCTGCAGCCGGTCGATGATCTTGAAACGCTGCGGGCCAAGTTTGCGCAGCCCGACGAGCAGCTCGTGATCCTCGTTGGCCGCCTCGTTTACGAGAAGGGCTTCCAGCTCGCGCTTGAAGCGCTGCCACCGATCATTGAGCGGGTCGGCAAGGTGCGCTTTCTCGTTGCCGGCTCGGGCACGCACGAAGCCGAGCTGAAGAAGCAAGCTGAAGAGCTAGGGCTAAGTGAGTACGGAACCTTTCTCGGCTGGATCGGCGACGACGTGCTCCATTCGCTCTACCGGATCGCCGACCTCTGCGTGATTCCAAGTCTTTACGAACCGTTCGGGCTCGTTGCCCTTGAGGCGATGGCCAGCGGCTGCCCTTGCATCGTCGCCGACACCGGCGGCCTGCGCGAAGTTGTTCCCGGAGGAGACCGCGTGGGGTTGCGCTTCAACGGTGGCGACGCCGATCATCTCGGCGTGATGATCGAGCGGATGCTTACCGACACTGAGCTGCGCGAGCGGCTAATCGCCGAGGCCTCAGAGCACGTGCTCGGCTTCGATTGGGTTGATGTTGCGCGCGAAACAAGCGAGCTCTACGAGCAAGCGCTAGCAGCCTCGCGCAGCAAGAGCTAGCGCCAGCGGAGCTTCTGGGGCTGCTCGCGCATCCGCAGCACGCGGGCCGGCGAGCCACCGACGACGGCGTTCGCTTCAACGTCACGCGTGACTACGGCAAGGCTGCCGATGATCGAGTTGTCGCCAACCGCGACGCCGCGCAGCAGGCAGGCGCCGTAGCCGATCCAAACATTGCTGCCAACGCGCACGTCGCGCTTGTAGATCCCTTGGTCGCGGATCGGCCGCTCAACGTCGTTGGTCGCGTGGTCAAAGTCGATCAACATCACGCGGTCGGCGAGGATGCACTCGCTGGCAATCGAGACGTGCTGGAAGGCCGAGATCGTGCACTCCTGCCCGAGCACGGTGCGGTCGCCAATTCTGACGAGGCCCTCGTGCGCGCGAATCTTGCAGCCGTCGCCGATCCACGACCAGCGGCCGATCTCAACGACCGCCTCGCGGCCGATCTCGAAGGTCACATTCGGGCAGACGAAGAAGAGGCCGTCACCGCGCAGGCGCCCGCGCCAACGCAGCTTTAGCCAAGCCCAGCGGGCGACCAGCCGCGCGTACTTCAAGTTGAGCATCCCGTTGGCGGCCGCGAAGCGCAGAAAAGCGATCGGTCCGCCGCGCAGCGGGGCCGGGGCAGGGCGCGCCGGCGGCTGATCCTGCGCGCCGGCTCGGTCGCTCGTTGGAACGGCTGTTTCCATCGCCCCGCAAGCCTAGCCGGGGAGCCTCATCGATCGCTCAACCACCGGCCCGCCCGCTAACCTCGAAGGCCGTGACCCCTGCCGCCGCCGACACCCTCGCAGAGCGCCTGCTGGCCGGGGATCAGCGCGCGCTGGCGCGTGCGATCACGCTCGTCGAGTCCGACGATCCGCGTGGCTGGGAGCTGGTTCGCGAGGTCTACCCGCAGACCGGCAAGGCGGCAATCGTTGGCTGTACCGGAGCGCCCGGCGCCGGCAAGTCAACGCTGATCAGCTCGTTGACGGCGCTGCGCCGCGAGCAGGGCCGTAGCGTCGGCGTGCTCTCAATCGACCCGTCCTCGCCGTTCACGCAGGGCGCGCTGCTCGGCGATCGAATCCGCCTGACCGACCACTTTCTCGACCAAGGCGTTTTCATCCGCTCGATGGCGAACCGTGGCGCGCTCGGTGGCCTCAGCGAAGCGGCGCTGCAGACGGCGCTGCTGATGGACGCCGCCGGCCGCCAAGACATCTTCCTCGAGACGGTTGGCGTCGGCCAGGCCGAGGTTGACATCATCGACCACGCTGACACGATCGTGCTCGTGCTGATGCCTGGCTCCGGCGACTCAATTCAGGCGCTCAAGGCCGGCGTGATGGAGATCCCCGACATCATCGTCGTCAACAAGTGCGACCACCCGATGACGGAGACGATGGTGCGCGAGATTCGCGGCGTCCTCAGCCTCGCGCCGGCCGATGGGCGGCCGACGCCGATCGTGAAAACTGAGGCGCTGCGCGGCGACGGCGTCGCCGAGTTGGCCGAGGAGCTTGACGCCCACCGCGCCTTCATTGAGGCCGAAGGAACATTGGCCGAGCGCCGCCGCCGCAATCTGCGTAGTGAGGTGATCTCGATCTGCACGCATCGGATGCGGCGCAATCTTGAGCAGCGCGTTGATGAAGATGAGAGTTTCAGCAAGCTCTTTGACGCAGTCGTCGAACGCAAACTCGACCCTGCCAGCGCTGCGACTGAGATTCTCGAGCAGCTCGGCGACTAGCGCGCCGCGGCAGGCTCAGCCGCCGAAAATGCTCCATGGCAGCGGTCCGCTGAGCGGTGCCAAGCCGGCCTCGCTGGCAACGCGCGCGGCGATCAGCAGCCAAAGCGTTAGCGCCACGCCGATCGCTGCCAGCACGATTCCCAGCTTTGGGTAGCGACGCATTCCCCACGAGCTGAGCGCCGCTGCGGTTGGTATCGCAACGACGAGCGGCTCGCCGGGGGAGAGCCCGCTGAGCGTCGGCAGGAAGAAGACGGCGCCGATCACCGCGGCGGCGCAGATCGCCGTCATTAGCTGGGCGGCGACCTCAACATCGGCCGCCTCCGGCAGCGCCCGTGCCAGCCGCGCGCGCCGTGAACGCCAAGCCAGCGCGATCGAAACGAAAGCCATGCCCAGCAGCGGCGCCGTCAGCAGCAGGCCAAGCTGCGGCGTAACGAGCAGCTCCAGCAGCCTTGGGAGACGGTCAACGTAATCACCGACGGTGGCGGCGCCGGTTGGGGGGTTGGAGATCGCCGAAGCGGCCATCGGCGTCAGGCCGCCAAAGAGGCGGGCGTTGATCGAGACGTAGAAGACGACAGAAACGAGAACCAGTTCGATCGCGATCAAGCCGATCCAGCCGCGCGAGCGCCGCCGCAGCCAGCGAAAGAGCGCGAGTGCGATGGCTAAGCCGGGGAGAACCCCGATCAGGCCGACCCACGGCAGCAGCGCCAGCAGTGCGCCGGCGCCAAGCGACGAGCGCGTTCCCGGCGACTCGCGGACCCGCAGCGCGAGCAGCGCGGCCGCCGCAACAATCGCCGCGCAGGTCGCTGCTGGCCGAATTGCAGTTGCGGCGATGACGACCGGCGGACTGCAACCAATCGCGATCGCGGCGCCGCTGGCCCACGGGTCGGGAACCAGTCGCCGCGCCAGCGCCGCCGCGGCGACGATCCCGAAGGCCGTGATCAGCGCCAGCAGCGCCTGCACGAGCTCCGTGCCGCCAAGCGCGTAGGCCGGCGCCAGCAGCGCAGGGAAGAGGAAGCCGTGCGGCTCGATCAAGCTGCCGTTGACGAGCACGCCGGCCGGCTGAACCGGCGAGCCGCCGAAGGCCCGCCAAGCTTGCTCGCGGTACTGATTGGTCAGTTCGAAGTCGCCGTCATCCAGCAGCGAGGTTGTCGTCAGCAGAATCCGCGTCTCGGCCGGGGCAAACTGCGCATCGGGCGTTGCTGGCAGGCCAATGCCGGCGAGATAGACGGCAAAGCAGATGACGAATACCAGCAGCCCCGAGCGGCCGCTGCCTCGGGCCGCCGCGCGCGTGATCCGGCCAGGCTCGAACTCTGCGGTCGGTGCGGCGGCTTCGCTCACGGCTGCCGATTCCCCATGCTCAGCTGGTTAGTGCGCGGGCGATCACCATCTGCTGAATCTCGTCGGTGCCCTCGCCGATCGTCAGCACCTTTGCGTCACGGTAGAAACGGCAGACCGGATACTCCTCGATGTAGCCGTAACCGCCGTGGATCTGAACCGCCTCCTCGGCGCAGCGCACGGCCAGGCGGCCGGTCTTTAGCTTCGCCTGCGCGGCGGTGAGGCTGAAGTTCATTCCCTCGTCCTTCTCCCAAGCGGCCTTGTAGGTCAGCAGGCGCGCGGCCTCGATCTCCGTCGCCATGTCGGCGAGCTTCGCGCCGATCGTCTGGAACTGGCCGATCGGCTGGCCGAACGCCTGTCGCTCGGCTGAATACTTGATCGCCTCGTCGAGCGCTCCCTGTGCCAGCCCAACGCCCATCGCGGCAACGCCGATCCGGCCCGAGTCGAGCACCTTCAGGAATTGGCGCAGCCCGGCGCCGCGCGGCCCGAGCAGGTTTGCTTCCGGCACGCGGCAGTCGTCGAAGCTCAACGGTCTTGTGTCCGACGCGTTCCAGCCCATCTTTCGGTACGGCTCGCCCTGCTCGTAGCCGGGCGTTCCGTTCTCGATGATTATGTTCGAAATCTCCGGCCGTCCGTCGGCCTCGCCGGTGATCGCGGTGATCGCGACGTGGCCTGAGATCTCCGTTCCGGCGTTGGTGATGAACTGCTTGGAGCCGTTGATCACCCATTCGCCGTCCTCGAGCACGGCGCGCGTGCGCAGCGCTCCAGCGTCAGAGCCGGCCTCCGGTTCGGTCAGGCCGAATGCGCCGAGCTTGGAGCCGGCGCAAAGCTCAGGCAGCAGCCGCTCTTTCTGTTCGTCGCTGCCGAACAGAGCGATCGGCTGGATCCCCAATGAGGAGTGCGCGCAGAGCGTGATCGCAACCGATGAATCGACCCGCGCCAGTTCCTCGACGCAGATCGCGTAGGCGAGCGTGTCGGAGCCAGCGCCGCCGTACTGCTCGGGGAAGGCGATTCCCATCCAGCCGAGCGCGCCAATCTGTTTGACGATCTCGTAGGGGAAGGCCTTCGTGCGGTCGAGCTCTTCGGCAACCGGTGCGATCTCGCGCTCAGCGAATTCGCGAACCGTCTGGCGCAACTGTTTGTGGTCGTCGGAGAGGGCGAAATCCATGCCGCAACCCTACGGCTAAATCGCGGCGAGTTGTCGCTGGCAGCGTTGCGCGACTAATATTGCCCGCCCACGACCGTCAGCCGATCAGGAGCCTCAATGCCTACGACAGTAATTCTTGGAAGCGCCCGCACCCCCGTTGGGAAGATGGGCGGCGCTCTGGCCTCGATGCCAGCGACCGAACTTGGCGGGATCGCGATCGCCGCTGCGCTTGAGCGTGCCGGCGTAGCGCCTGAGCAGGTTGACCACGTCGTGATGGGGCAGGTGCTGCAGGCTGGGCAGGGGCAGATCCCCTCGCGCCAGGCGCAGATCGCGGCCGGCATTCCGAAGGAGGTCTCGTCGGAGACCGTCAACAAGGTCTGTGCTTCCGGTATCCGCGCGCTCGTGATTCTCGATCAAGGAATCCGCGCAGGCGACGTTGAGGTTGGCGTTGCCGGTGGCATGGAATCGATGTCTAACGCTCCTTACCTGCTCCCCGGCGCGCGCTTCGGCTTCCGCATGGGTGAGACAAAGGCGCTTGACGCGATGGTTAACGACGGCCTCACGAACCCCTTCTCCGGCCGTCAAATGTTCGATGAGGCCACAGAGATCGGCGACGAGCTTGAGCTCGCGCGCCCTGACCTTGACCGCTGGGCCGTCCGCTCGCATGAGCTGGCAATCGCCGCGACCGATGACGGCCGCCTGCCGGAGGAGATCGTCTCGGTGACGATTTCCAGCCGCAAGGGCGACACCGTCGTTGAGGTCGATGAGGCGCCGCGGCGGGAGACTTCGCTCGAGACTCTGGCCAAGCTGCCGGGGCTGGCCAGCAAGGAAGGCAGCCACACGGCAGGTAACTCACCTGGCGTAAACGATGGCGCTGGCGCGATTGTCGTCGCCTCTGACGAGTGGGCTGAGGCCAACGGCCATGAGCCGCTGGCCGAGATCGTCGCTCACGCGCAGTCGGCCAATGACTTCGCCTACCTTGCGACGACACCGGCCAGTGCTTCGCTCAAGGCGCTCGAGAAGGCCGGGCTTCAGCCTGGCGACATCGACCTTTGGGAGATCAACGAGGCCTTCGCTTCGGTCGCGCTCAACTCGATCAACGTGCTCGGCATCGACGAGGAGAAGGTCAACGTCAACGGCGGCGCCGTTGCGCTCGGCCATCCGATCGGCGCTTCGGGCGCGCGGATCGTCGGCACGCTCGTCCATGAGCTTCGCCGTCGCGGCGGTGGGCTCGGCTGCGCCGCTATCTGCTCCGGTGGCGGGCAGGGCGACGCAATCATCGTGCGCGTCAACGGCGCCTAGAGTAAGGCTCTATGGAGCCAGCCAACCAGGCAGCAGCATTCTTTGATCTCGACCGCACCTTGGTTGCGGGCTCGTCGGGGATCTACTGGGCACGCGCTGCCGTGGACGCAGGGATCGTCAGTCGACGGCAGATGGTTCGGCTGGTCGGAGCGAACCTTAAGTTCCGTCTGCGCGGCTCAACCGACGAATCGACCGATGCGATTCGAGAGCGGCTCTCCGAGCTGGTCGCCGGCCGCGATGCGATGGAGCTAAGGCGAATGATGCCGGAGGTCTTGGCTGGCGTACTACCGCGGCTCTACCCGCAGATGCTGCAGATTGCTTATGACCACCAGGACGCCGGGCGCAAGGTCTACATCGCAACAGCTTCGTCGCAGATCGTCGCTGAGATGCTCAGCGATGTTCTCGGGTTTGACGGCGGCATCGGCGCCGTCCCGGAGATCGTTGACGGCAAGATGACCGGCCGCGACGCCGACCTCTTCCCTTACCGCGACGGCAAGGCGCAGCGGATGATCGAGCTGGCAGAGCGGGAGGGGATAGATCTCGCCGCCTCCTACGGCTACTCGGACTCGGAATCCGACCTGCCAATGTTGCGCCTCGTAGGCCACGCGGTCGCCGTCAACCCTGACAGCGAGCTGGAAGCGATCGCCGCTGAGGAGGGCTGGGAGGTAATGCGCTTCGACCAGCTCGGGCGCAAGCTGCTGGCGCTCGGCGCGCTCGCGCTGATGGGCCTCGTCGGAACGGCAGGGCGCACCGTCGTCGTGCGCCGGGCCGCCGCTCCGCCCGCCGGGCCGCGGCTGCGAACGCCGTGGAAGCGCTGATGAGCATTGAGTTCCTTAGCGACGAGCAGCGCGAGATAGGTGAGCTCGCGCGGCGCTTCGCCGACGAGCAGGTGGCGCCGCAGGCGGCCGGCTGGGATCGCGACCACGAGTTCCCGCGCGAAACGCTGACGGCGCTCGGTCAGCTTGGCCTGATGGGCGTCTGCGTACCACCTGAGCTTGGCGGCAGCGGCGCCGACTTCGTTTCCTACACGCTCGTGCTCGAGCAGATTTCGCGCGCCGACGCCGGGCTCGGCACTGCGCTCGCCGTCCATACCGGCGCCGGCACAATGCCGATCGTCGTTCACGGCAGCGAGGAGCAGCGCCAGCGGCTCGTGCCGCCGCTCGCTCAGGGGCATGAGATTGCGGCCTTCGCGCTGACCGAGGCCGGTTCAGGCAGCGATGCCGGCGCGATGCTCAGCAGAGTCGAAGCGCACGGCGATGAGCTGCTGCTAAGCGGCACGAAGCAGTGGGTCAGCAACGGCTCGCAGGCCCACAACTTCACCGTCTTCGCGCTTGACCCTGAGGCAGAGATGAAGCCGAGCGCATTCATCGCTCGCCGCGGTGCCACGGGAATGACATTGCTGGGGGAGGCCGAGAAGCTCGGCCAGCACTCGTCATCGACCGCCGACATCGGCTTCGAATCGACGCCGGTTGAGCGGCTCGGCGAGCCCGGCGCGGGAATGTCGATCGCACTCTCAACGCTCGACGGCGGCCGAATTGGAATTGCTGCGCAGGCAACCGGCATCGCTCAGGCGGCGCTCGACCTTGCCGTCGGCTACGCCAAGGAGCGCGTCGCCTTTGGCCGCCCGATCGGCGGCTTCGGCGCGATTCAGCAGAAGCTCGCCGAGATGCAGACTGAGATCGAAGCGGCGCGCGCGCTGACTCTGCGCGCGGCGAGGCTGAAGGATGCTGGCCTACCGCACACGATCGAAGGCGCGCAGGCCAAGCTCTTCGCCAGCCGCGTCGCCCGCCACTGGACGGGGGAGGCGATTCAGATCCTCGGCGGCTACGGCTACACGAAGGATTTCCCCGCCGAGCGTTACTTCCGCGACGCCAAGATCACTGAGATCTACGAAGGCACAAGCGAAATCCAGCGGCTCGTGATCGCCCGCGGGCTGCTCGGCGAGATCGCTCGCGAAGACTAAGCCGCGCTCCGCCGCCGCGGCCGGCGCGTATTCTCCCCGCAATGGCAAAGAGCCCCGCAGGCGACGAGTCGCCCGAGCAGCAGTGGCGCGAGGCTTTCGACGCCACGCCTGAGCGCGACGTCTCTTTCACAACGCTCTCCGGCACGCCGGTCGAGCCGCTCTACACGGAAGCCGACCTGCCCGAGAACGCCGACGAGCAGATCGGGCTGCCTGGGCAGTACCCGTTCACGCGAGGCGTCTATCCGTCGATGTACCGCGGTCGGCTTTGGACGATGCGCCAGTTCGCCGGTTTTGGCAGCGCCGAGGAGACGAACGAGCGTTTTCACTACCTGCTCGACCACGGGCAGACCGGCCTCTCAACCGCTTTCGACATGCCGTCGCTGATGGGCCACGATTCCGACAGCCCGCTCTCGCTCGGCGAGGTTGGCCGCGAGGGAGTAGCGGTCGACACGGTTGAAGACATGACGACGCTCTACAAAGGGATCGACCTCGGCGAGGTCTCTGTATCGATGACGATCAACGCTCCGGCCGCGATCATGCTGGCCTACTACGTCGTTGCCGCTGAGCGCGAGGGTGTGCCGCCGCAGCAGCTCGCCGGCACGATTCAGGCCGACATCCTGAAGGAATACATCGCGCAGAAGGAGTGGTGCTTCCCGATCGACCCGGCGATGCGGCTGATGGGCGACATGATCGAATGGTGCTCGCAGCAGATGCCGCGCTGGCACCCGGTTTCAATCAGCGGCTACCACATCCGCGAGGCCGGTTCGACCGCTGCGCAGGAGCTCGCGTTCACGCTCAAGGACGGGCTTACCTACGTTGAGCAGGCAGTCGAGCGCGGGCTCGACGTTGATGACTTTGCGCCGAGGCTCTCGTTCTTCTTTAACGCTCAGATCGACTTCTTTGAGGAGATCGCCAAGTACCGTGCCGCGCGGCGGATCTGGGCCCGCGAGCTCAAAGAGACGTTCGGCGCGAAGAACCCGAAGAGCTGGCTGATGCGCTTCCACACGCAGACGGCCGGCGTCTCGCTGACGGCGCAGCAGCCGCTCAACAACGTCGTTCGAACGGCGATCGAAGCGCTCGCTGGCGTGCTCGGCGGCACGCAGTCGCTGCACACCAACAGCTACGACGAGGCGCTCGCGCTGCCGACTGAAGACGCCGTCCGCCTCGCCCTGCGAACGCAGCAGATCATCGCCGATGAGACCGGCGCTGCCAGCACGATCGACCCGCTCGGCGGCTCCTACTTCGTTGAGGCTCTCACCGACAAGATCGAAGCCGAGGCCTACGAGTACTTCAAGAAGATCGACGAACTCGGTGGCATGGTCGCGGCCGTGAAGGCCAACTACCCACAGCGCGAAATCGCCGACGCCAGCTACGAGCTCCAGCAGGAGATCGACTCGGGCCGCCGCGTTGTCGTTGGTGTCAATGCCTACACCGAAGGCGACGAGCAGCAGACGGCGCTCCACCGCAGCGACCCGGCGATGGAGCGCGGCCAGGTTGATCGTCTAAATGCTGTCCGCGCCGGCCGGGACAGCGCCGCAGTCGAAGCTTCGCTCGTCAACCTGCGCGAAGCCGCCGCCCAGCAAAGGGCTAACCTGATGCCACTGCTGATCGATTGCACGCGAACCGACGCATCTGAAGGAGAGATCGTTCAAGCTCTGCAAGACGTATTTGGCAAGTACACCGAATCACCGGTCTTTTAAACCGAGGGAGAGAAACAGATGAACCGCAAACTGACTTTGACCGCCGCCACTCTCGCAGTTGCCCTCAGCACTGCTGCGGGCAGCGCCGTCGCCGGCGCCGACCAGAACGCAAGCGCGGCAGGCACGAAGACAATCTCGGTTCGTGACGATTACTTCGGCCCCAAGAGCATCACGGTGTCCAAGGGGACAACGCTGCGCTTCGTCTGGGGTGGCCGCAGGCCGCACAACGTCGTCGGCCCGGGGGCAAACATTGGAGCGCGCGTCAGGGGCTCGGCTTCAGTCAAGGCGCGGTCCGGCAGCTACGTCTGCACGATCCACCGTGGCATGAAGCTCTCCGTCCGAGTTCGCTAAAGGCCAAGCGGCGCTTAAAGGCGCCGGTCTACTACCATCGCGAGGTGCGCTCACAGCGGGCGCCCCCCGCCATCAATGACCGCCGCCAGCTCAACCCAGAAGATCCGCGTAGTCGTCGCCAAGCCCGGCCTCGACGGCCATGACCGCGGCGCCAAGATCATCGCCCGCGCGCTGCGCGACGCTGGAATGGAAGTGATCTACACCGGCCTACACCAGACACCGGAGCAGATCGTTGAAACCGTCGTTCAGGAAGACGCCGACGCCGTCGGCCTTTCGATCCTCTCCGGCGCCCACATGACGCTGGTGCCAAAGATCGTCGAGCTGCTGCGCGCGCAAGGGATCGACGACGTTGTCGTGACCGTTGGCGGAACGATTCCCGCCGACGACATCCCGCAGCTCAAAGAGCTTGGCGTCGCAGCCGTCTTCACGCCCGGCGCGCCGACGCAGGAGATCATCGACTTTCTCGTTAGCGCCGTAGGGGAGAGAGAGCCTCGTTAGCGCCGTAGCGCAGACCCGATTGACTAGTCAGTCAACGCCATCGATACACTTTTAAATAGACCGAAATAGGAGATTGACGAAGTGAAAATTTGCGTTCTCGTTAAGGAAGTACCGGACGCTGCCGTCCAGAAGAAGATCGACCCTTCCACGGGCCGGATGGATCGCAGCGGCGAAAAGAACCTCAACCCATATGACACGCACGCGATTGAGGCTGCGATGCAGCTCAAAGAGAGCGGTGCGATGGCCGTTGATGAGGTAGTCGCCGTCACGATGGGGCCTGACTCAGCTGAGCGCGCGCTGCACAAGGCCGTCTCGCTCGGCGCCGACCGCTCAATCCACCTCGCCGACGATTCGCTCGCCGGCTCAGATGTGGCAGCTACCGGCTACGCACTCTCAAAGGTGCTCGAAAAGGAAGCCCCCGACCTAGTCCTGCTCGGTCAGCAGTCCGATGACGGCGAGTGCTACACGATCGGCGCAGTCGTTGCCGACCATCTGCAGTTCCCATCGCTCACCCAGGTGATCAAGATCGACGTTGACGGCGGCACGAAGCTTCGCGCCGAGCGTCAGGCCGAGTACGGCTATGACACGGTTGAGATCAACCTTCCAGCCGTGATCTCGGTTGGCGACGCGATCAACGAGCCACGCTACCCATCGCTCAAAGCGATCATGGGAGCGAAGAAGAAGCCGCTTGAGAAGGTGACGGCCGGCGACGCGGGGATCGACGCTTCGAAGGTTGGCGGCGACAACTCGGCCGCCCAATGGACCGGCTCGAGCGAGCCGCCAAAGAAGGAAGCCGGACGAATCATCGAAGACGAAGACACAGCCGAGACGGTCGAACAGATCGTTGCTTGGCTCGACGAGAGGAAGCTGATCTAAATGGCCAACATTCTGGTTTACGCGCTGCAGTACGAAGGCGCCTTCAATAAGAACTCGCTCGGTGCCGTTTCCGAGGCCGCAAAGCTGGCCGCTGAGATCGGTGGCGAAGCGCACGCAATCGTCGTCGGACAAGGCGTCAGCGATGACCTCGCCGGCACGCTCGGCAACTACGGAGCGACGAAGGTCTTGAACGTAGAGGGTCCTGAAGGGCTCGCCCAGCCGGTTGTCGACGCAATGGCCGCGGCCATCGGCGGCGGCGATTACGGCTACGCAATCTTCGGCGGCGGACTGCTTGGCTTCGAGGTTGGGGCCGGGCTTGCTGCCCGTCTGGGCGCAGGCGTAGCAATGGAGATCACTGCCGTCCGTGCCGAAGGCGGCAAGCTTGTCGCCGAGCGGCCGATCCTCGGTGACTCAGCGATCTCGCAGATCTCATTCCGCAGCGACGTTGGCATCATCATCAGCCGACTGAACGCATTTGAGATCAAGGAGACCGGCGGCACGGCGGCAGTCGAGTCGCTCAGCGTTGAGTTCTCACCGTTCTCAGGCCAGGCGACGATGATCACCCGCGGCGAGCAGCGTGGCGCCGACGTTGACATCGAAGGAGCCGACGTTCTGATCGCCGGTGGCCGCGGCCTCGGCGCTGAAGAAGGCTTCGAGCTCTGCGAAGCTCTCGCCACCGCATTCGGCGGCAACTCGGCGGTTGCGGCGACGCGCGCTGTCGTTGACGCCGGCTGGTTCCCGTACGCAGGGCAGATCGGTCAGACCGGCAAGACGGTCGCGCCGAAGCTCTACCTCGCGGCCGGCATCTCCGGCGCGATTCAGCACAAGGTCGGCATGCAGGGCGCTGAGAACATCGTCGCGATCAACAAGGATGCAAACGCGCCGATCTTCGAGTTCAGCGATCTGGGCATCGTCGGCGATCTCAACAAGATCATGCCGAAGCTGACCGAAGCCGTTAAGGCCAAGAAGGGCGCCTGAGCGAAGATGGCGGGGAAAAACGGCAAGGTCGTCCCAGGGTCATATCCGCCGCCGGTCGATTCGCCAGCGGAGTTCATCAAGCGCGAGCTTGACGCTGAGGATGAGCGGATCGACGTTGGCGTGGCGATCGTTGGCGGCGGCACCGCGGGCCTAGCCTGCGCCAACCGCCTGCTCGACCTGCTGGCCGATGATCCAGAGACGCTCGAACGGCTCGGCGAAGTGCCGGTTGCCGTAATCGAGAAGGCCAAGACCTGCGGCGGCCACAACCTCTCCGGCGCCGTGATGCGCCCTGAGGGGCTGGAGAAGCTCTTCCCTGATGTAACGCGCGAGCAGTGGCGCGAAGAGGGCTTCGCCTTCGGTGAGATCAAGAAGGAAGCCGTCTATCTGCTGCCCAACAGCAAGCTGAAAGTTCGCATCCCACCGCCGCCACCGCTGAAGAACCACGGCAACGAGTCAATCTCGGTCGCCGGCATGTGCCGTTTCATGGCCGCCAAGGCTGAGGAGAAGGGCGCCTACCTGCTGACGGAGACCGCGGCAAGCCAGCTGCTGGTGGAGGACGGAACCGTGCGCGGCGTTCGCTCCGGCGACAAGGGTCGCGGCAAGGAGGGCGAGCAGCTCGGCAACTTTGAGCCGGGAGCCGACGTAACCGCCCAGGTGACGGTTCTCTCCGAAGGATGTTGGGGCACCCTCACCGGCGCGGCGATTCGCGAATTTGAGCTTGGCGCAGGGCGCGAGCCGCAGGTTTGGGAGCTCGGCGTGAAAGAGGTTTGGAAGGTTGAAAAGCCGCTCGACCGGGTGATTCACACGGTCGCCGGCTGGCCGCTGAAGATCTCGGCCAAGTACCACCAGATCGGTGGCTCTTGGATCTACCCGATGAAGGACGAGAAGACCGGTGATGACCTCGTCTCGATCGGCTTCGTCGTCGATCTCGACTACGCCGACGCCACGACATCAGCCCACGACATGCTGCAGACCTTTAAGACGCACCCGATGGTGAAGAAGATTCTTGAAGGCGGCGAGCGCGTCGCTTGGGGCGCCAAGGCGCTGCCCGCCGGCGGTTACTGGGCGATGCCAAAGCTTTCGATGCCCGGCGCTGTGGTCGTTGGCGACGCAGGCGGAATGGTCAACACGGCCGCTCTGAAGGGTCTTAACTACGCGATCGAGGCTGGCATCACGGCCGCCGAAGCGATCTACGCCAACCTTGCGCGCGGCGAATCGCTTGAGAACTACGAGGATGCGATCGCCGACTCGGTCGTCGGCAAAGATCTCTACGAGGTCCGCAACGTTCGTCAGCCATTCGCCAAGGGGTTGATCAAGGGCGGCCCGCTGGTCAATCTGATGATCGCCACGAAGGGCCACTTCCCCGGCGGGCGTTGGTCGCTGCATCGCAACGACGCGCAGCCGATGTTCATCGGCAAAACCTCCGAGGAGTACGTCCAGCCGGACGGCAAATACACCTTCGACAAGCTCTCCAGCGTCTTCATCACCGGCAACCAGACGCGTGACGACGCGCCAAACCACATCCGTGTTCAAACCCACGTGCCGCGTGAGGTCGCCGAAACGTGGAAGTGGATGTGCCCGGCGGGGGTGTACGAAATTCCAGAGGACGCGCCCGAAGAGGGGCTCGTTGACGTGATCGTCAACTACACAAACTGCGTCCAGTGTGGTGCTATTACTGCCAAGGGTGGCCGGCTGACGGCCCCCGAAGGTGGAGATGGTCCGCTCTACCAGCTCACATAAACTCTTCCTCGGACCGCAACCATTGCGCTAATGCCGTGTTAATGAGGTCGTATGCCTTCGCTTCGAGCAACAATCTGTGCCGCATCGGTCGCCGCCTTCAGCCTCGTCGCGCCGCTCTCCGCGGTCGCTGACTCGCCGACGCTGCTCACGCCGACGTCGGCCGATTCCGCTCCCGCAGTCTCCTCATCGAAGGGCAGCGCCGCCGTCAAGCTCGATAGCTGCACGCTGCTGGGCAGCAGCGGCCGCTCAGCCAGCTTCAGCTCGAAGATGGTGGCCGGCAGTAGTGCCGCCGCAATCGAACTTCGCTTTGACCTTTACACGCGGCCGATCACCGGCGGCGAGTGGAAGGCGGTCACCGACGTGCCGATGTTCGGCACTTGGGATCGGCCAAGCAGCGGCAGCGTCGTTTGGTCGAAGCGTGTCGGCGGCCTAACCGTCGGGCAGAGCTACCGCGTTCTCGTGACTCATCGCTGGCTCTCTAAGAGCGGCCGAGTAATCCGGCGCGTTGTGCTGCCATCACCGTCCTGCGACCAGCACGACGGCCGCCCCGACCTGGCTGCCACATTCGTCGGCTCAAGGTCGCTCACGAACGGCAACAGGCTCTACACACTGCGCGTTCGCAACCTTGGGCGTAGCGCCGCAAGAGGCTTCAGCGTTGCGATGCGCGTCAACAGCATCGAGCTGCCGACCGTCCGCGTCGCATCGCTTGCCGCCGGCAAGTCGCAGCTTGTCAGCTTCACCGCCGCGGGCTGCGCGAGCGGCTCGAAGATCAAGGCTGAGGCCGACTTTTCGAAAGAGATCACCGAGCCCGATGAGTTCAACAACGTCGCTGAGATCGCCTGTCCGCTTTAGGCGGCTAGACTTGATCTTCGATGAAGACCGATCTGCACCCAGAGTACGTTGAGTCGCAAGTCCGTTGCACCTGTGGCAACGAATTCGTGACGCGCTCAACCGAAGCCGAAATCGGTGTTGAAATCTGCTCCGAGTGCCATCCGTTCTACACCGGCCGCCAGAAGCTGGTCGACACCGGTGGCCGCGTTGAGCGCTTCCGTCGTCGCGCCGCCAAGCGCTCCGGCGTTGGCTCCTGACCGGAGCCGCTGTGTCAACCGCGCAGACTCCTCCGGCTCCTGCGCTCGACGCCGAGCCGGCCGAGTGGGTCGCAACGCGCGACGCGCCGATCGGTGGCCAGGCCGTCCTCGAAGGAGTGATGATGCGCGGCGTCGGCGGCTGGGCTGTCGCCGTGCGCGCGCCGGCGCTGCACCAGATTGATGAGAAGGGTGAGCGGATCGACGCCAACGACCCGCCAACCGGCGAGATTGTCGTCGAAAGCACAGCCGTCACTTCGGTCCTTGGGCGCCACCGCGCCTTGCGGCTGCCGATCATCCGCGGCGTCGTCGCGCTCGGCGAATCGCTTGTGATCGGCTTCCGCGCGCTCGGCATTTCAGCCAACGCCCAGCTTCCCGACGAAGAGGAGCCGATCTCCGGCTTCATGTGGGGCTTGACGATTCTCTTCTCGCTGGTGCTCGCGGTTGGGCTCTTTTTCATCATCCCGGTGACGGCAACCAACCTGATCAAAGACCAGCTTGGCTCAGCCGTTCTGTTCTGGATCGTCGAAGGCGTGCTGCGGACGGTGATCTTCCTTGGCTACCTGATTCTGCTCTCGAAGCTGCGCGACCTGCGCCGCACCTTTGAGTACCACGGCGCCGAACATAAGACGATCTCCTGTTACGAGGCGGGGCTCGAATTGACGCCTGAGAACGCGCAGCGCTTCTCAAGGCTTCATCCGCGCTGCGGCACCAGCTTCCTGCTAATCGTGATGATCGTTTCGATCTTCGTCTTCTCGCCGCTCGGCCTGCTGCCGTGGTGGGCGCTGATCGCCAGCCGCATCATCGGCATCCCGCTGATCGCCGGAATCTCATTTGAGATCATCAAGTTTGCTGGCAAGCACCGCACGCACAAGGCGGTCCGGGCATTGATTTGGCCTGGGCTGAAGCTGCAGCTGCTGACTACTCGTGAGCCGAACCTTGACCAGCTCGCGGTAGCGATCGTCGCGCTCGAGTCGGTGCTTGAGCACGAAACTGGCGAGCAGCGCGACGGCGACCTCGTCGGCGTCGAGATCGCCGCTTAATTCACTCCGTCGCTTCAGTCGCGATCCTGGCGCAGCGATCGCGGCTAGCCTAAGCCGAGCCGATGATTGAGTCCCTCGTAACCCAGATTGAAGTGCGCTTCGCCGAGCTCTCGCGTGAGATCACCGACCCTGCCGTGATCGCAGACCGTGAGCGCTACGCGCAGGTCGGCCGCGAGTACAGCCGCCTTGAAGAGCCAGCGAAGCTGGCCGAGGCTTGGCGGCGCGCGACCGACGACGCGGCCGGCGCGCAGGAGTTGATCGCTGAGGGCGGCGACGAGGCCGAAGCGCACGAGATGCTCAGCCAGGCCCGCGCGCAGCTGGAGACGATCGAGGAGGAGCTTCGCCTCGCGATGGTCGAAACCGACCCCAACGACGCAAAGAACGTGATCATCGAGATTCAGGGCGGCGCCGGCGGCGACGAGGCCGGGCTTTGGGCCGGCGACTGCTATCGGATGCTGACTCGCTACGCCGAGCGGCTCGGTTTTACGGTTGAGCCGCTGGAGCTGAGCGAAGGGAAGTACACCTTTGCCGTGAAGGGCGCAGGCGCTTACTCCGTCTTCAAGTTCGAAGGTGGAACGCACCGAGTTCAGCGCGTGCCCCAGACCGAATCACAAGGCCGAATCCACACCAGCACTTCAACCGTCGCGGTGCTGCCGGAGGCCGAGGATGTCGACATCAAGATCGACCAAAACGACCTTCAGGTTGACGTTTACCGCTCGTCCGGCCCCGGTGGCCAGTCGGTCAACACGACCGACTCGGCGGTCCGCATTACACACAAGCCGACCGGCGTTGTCGTATCGATGCAGGACGAGAAGAGTCAGCTTCAGAACCGTGAGAAGGCGCTCCGTGTGCTGCGCGCCCGGCTTTACGAGCGAGCGATGGAAGAGCAGAACGCGGAGATCGCCGCCGACCGACGCTCGCAGGTTGGCAGCGGCGAGCGTTCGGAGAAGATCCGCACCTACAACTTCCCTGACCGCCGCGTCACCGACCACCGCGTCAAGGTCACCGTTCACGACCTCGACGCCGTGCTTGAAGGTCAGCTTGACGAGCTAACGGCTGCGCTCCAGGCCGACGAGAAGAGCCGCCTGCTCGAAGCGCAGGCCACCGAGTCCTAATGCGCGGCGTCAGCGTCCGTGACGCGCTCGACGGCGCTCGCACGGCGATCGGCGCATCCGGCAGCCAGTCGCCGGCGCTCGACGCCGAGCTCTTGCTGGCCTTCGCGCTCGGCGTTGATCGCGCGGCGCTGATCACAGATCCGCAGCGTGAAGTGACTGGGCCGCCGGTGCGCGTATTTCAGGATCTAGTCCGCCGCCGTTCGGTCGGCCACGAGCCGGTCGCCTATCTGGTCGCCAGCAAGGGCTTCCGCTCGATCGAGCTTGAGGTTGACAGCCGCGTGCTGGTGCCGCGGCCGGAAACTGAGCTGCTGGTGGAGCTGGCGCTTGGGCTGCCACCTGCGGCGCGCGTGCTTGACGTCGGCACGGGCAGTGGCGCGGTTGCGCTGGCGCTCAAGCAGGAGCGCCCCGACCTGCTCGTCTGCGGGGCCGACATCAGCGCCGACGCGCTCGAGCTGGCGCGCAGCAACGCTGCCCGGCTCGGCTTGGAGGTTGAGTTCTTTCAGGCCGATCTTCTTGACGGGTTGAGTACCGACTGGGGCGCGATCCTCTCCAACCCTCCCTACATCGCCGAGAGCGAGCGTTCGACGCTGCCGATCGACGTGATCGGCCACGAGCCCGAGCTGGCGCTGATGGCTGGCGCCGACGGACTCGACGTAATCCGCCCACTGATCATCGCTGCAGGCCAGAGCGAGGCGCGGCTACTGGCGCTCGAACTTGGCGCTGGGCAGGCAACAACGGTCGCTGAGCTGGTCACCGCAGCCGGCTTCAGCGCCGTCACCACACATCGCGACCTTGCCGGCATCGAACGCGTAGTCGTCGGGGAAAGGTGACGCAAACGCCGCTGACAAGCGAGCAGGTTGATGTTTTCGCCCGCTGCATGGCGGTCGGTGGTGTCGCCGTCTTTCCGTCGGACACCGTCTACGGACTCGGCTGCGACCCATCGCAGCGCGAAGCGGTCACGCGGCTTTATGCGCTCAAGCGCCGGCCGTTGGAGGCGCCTTCGGCGGTGATGTTCTTTTCGCTCAGCTTGGCGCTCGAAGCGCTGCCGGAGCTGGGGGAGCGCACGCGCACGGCGCTGGAGCGGCTGCTGCCCGGCCCGCTAACGCTGCTGCTCGAAAACCCTAGCGGGCGCTTTCCGCTCGCCTGCGGCTCCGAGCCGGCCACGCTCGGGCTCCGCGTGCCGCAGCTGAGCGCGCAGCTAGCGGCGCTCGCTGAGCTGAGCTGGCCAATTCTGCAAAGCAGCGCCAACAAGGCCGGTGAGCCGGCGCCAACCTCGATTGCGCAGCTCGATCCGACGATCGGCAGCGAGGTTGATCTGGTGCTCGACGGGGGGCCGCTCGGGGAGCTTTCATCGAGCGTTCTGGACCTGCGCAGATATGAGTTAGACGGGAGCTGGGAGCTGCTGCGCGAAGGGCCGATTGGTCGTGATCAAATCGATCGATTGCTGCGCGAAAAGAGCTAGCGGGCGCGCCGCCGCCTAGCGCGACTATTAGAATCGCCGAACTATGGCTCAATTCGCTCCCGATTTTCTCAACCGCCCGCTCACCGAGGTCGACCCTCAGATCGCCGCAGTGCTCGCCGACGAGGTTGGCCGCCAGCAGCAGACGCTGGAGATGATCGCCTCCGAAAACTTCGTTCCCGAGGCAATTCTCGAATGCCAAGGGAGCGTGCTGACGAACAAGTACGCAGAGGGTTACCCAGGCAGGCGCTACTACGGCGGCTGTGAGTTCGTCGACGTTGCCGAACAGCTCGCGATCGACCGCGCCAAGGAGCTCTTCGGCGCCGAGCACGCAAACGTCCAGCCGCACTCCGGCGCATCAGCCAACGCGGCTGTCTACCACGCTCTGTTGCAGCCGGGCGACACGCTGATGGGGCTCTCGCTCGCCCACGGCGGCCATCTCAGCCACGGAATGAAGATCAACATGTCGGGGCGCCTCTACGACATCGCCGCCTATGAAGTGAGCCCCGAGGATTATCTGATCGACATGGATGCGCTCGCTGAACTGGCCCGCGAGCGCCAGCCAAAGATGATCATCGCTGGCTGGTCGGCCTATCCGCGCTATCTCGACTTCGAACGCTTCCGTGAGATTGCCGATGAGGTTGGCGCGTTGCTGCTGGTCGACATGGCCCACTTCGCCGGGCTCGTCGCCGGCGGCGTCCACCCAAGCCCTGTTCCTTACGCCGACGTTGTCACAACGACGATCCACAAGACGCTCGGCGGTGCGCGCGGCGGGATGATTCTCTGCCGTGAGCAGTACGCCAAAGCGATCGACTCAGGCGTATTCCCCGGCCAGCAGGGCGGCCCGCTGATGCACATCATCGCCGGCAAGGCTGTGGCTTTGGGGATCGCCCAGAGCGAAGAGTTCCGTGAGCGCCAGCAGCGCACAGTTGAAGGCGCGCGCGCCGTCGCCGCGTCAATCCTCGGTTCGGCCGCGGCGCAAGAGGGGGTTGCCGTCCTGACCGGCGGCACCGACGTTCACCTAGTTCTCGTCGACCTGCGCGATTCGCAGATCGACGGCCAACAGGCTGAGGATCGGCTTCACGAGATCGGCATCACCGTCAATCGCAACTCCGTCCCATTCGACCCTCGCCCGCCGATGGTCACCAGTGGCCTAAGGATCGGCGCCAGCGCGCTCGCGACGCGCGGCCTGCAGGCCGAGGACTTCAGCGAGATCGGCCAGATCATAGGAATTGCCCTGACCGATGAGTTCGAGAGCCGTCGCCCCGAGCTGGCCGAGCGCGTGACCGTGCTTGCCGACCGTTACCCCCTTTACGAGCACCTCGCCTCTGCCTAACGGCAAATCGGCGCCGCGCCGCAGGGCGCTTTAGGCTAGGCCCCGGATGACCGAACGCGACGCGATCCTTGCCTTCGTCGTTGCCTTCATCGTCGCCGTCGCGCTAACGCCGCTGACGGCGAGGCTGGGGCGCCGCGTTGGCGCCGTCGACCAGCCGCGCGAGCGTGGCCTCTCCGAACATCCAACGCCGCTGCTGGGCGGGCTGGCGATCCTTGCAGCGGTCCTCGTCGCGAGTTTGATCTTCCTCGAGCCGGGGGCCGGCGAAGACGAAAAGATCCGAGGGATTCTTGCCGGCGCGATCATCGTCACGCTCGTCGGAGCGCTCGACGATCGCTTCGATCTGCCCGCGGCAGTGAAGTTCATCGGGCAGGTCGTCGCGGCAACGGTTCCGGTCGTCGCCGGGGTCGAGGTCGCCAACATCACATTGCCATTCATCGGCGCCGTTGACCTTGGCTCCGCCGGGGCGCCGCTGACGGTGCTGGGGATCGTCTTCGTGATCAACGTCGTCAACTTCTCCGACGGCGTTGACGGCCTCGCGGCCGGAGTCTGTGCGATCAGCGCCGTCGCCTTTTCGATCATCGCCTTTGACCTCGGGCGCGGCTCGGCGGCGGTGCTGGCGGCGATCGTTGCCGGCGCAGCAGCCGGCTTCCTGGTCTTCAATTTCCACCCGGCCAAGGTCTTCATGGGCGACGCCGGTTCAAACCTGCTCGGACTGCTGCTGGCCTGCGTGGCGGTTGAGGGCGCTGTCAAAACGCAGGTCGTCTTAGCGCTCGTATTTCCGCTGCTCGTGCTGGCGGTGCCCTTCCTCGACACGACCTTCGTCGTGCTCAAGCGGCTCAAATACGGCCGCCCTGTCTACATCGCCGATCAAAGCCACTTCCACCACCGGATGAACCGGATCGGCTTCAGTCAGCGAAAGACTGTGCTCTACCTCTATGCCTGGACGACGCTCGTCGCCGGCTTTGCCGTTGCGCTGCGCTTCGTTCCCTACTCCGATGGGGCCGGGCAGCTCAACCTTGGTTGGTCGCTGGTTCTGCTTGCGGCCGGGCTGCTGGTGCTTGCGGCCAGCGTCTACCTCGTCTACGTGCTCGAGATTCTCAAGTTCCGCAGGTTGCGCGAGCGACGGCTGCGCCGCGCCGATCCGCAGCTCTCTGAGGAGGAGCTAGCGCGCGACGTCGTCACGAAGCTCGAGACGGGCCAGTTTGATGCCGTCAACGTTGACGAGCCGGGCGCGACTCAGGCCGATCCGTAAACCGAACGGACCCAGATCTCAACCAGCGCTTCGATCATCTGCGGATCCGGCGGCAGTCCCTGTTGAAGGATCTGCTGGTTGAGCACCCCTTCGGTCATCCAAGTCAGCGCAAAAGCCGTTGCCGACGGGTTGCTGCAGGTAGCCAGGCCGGTCGCCTGCTCGTCGAGGATTCGCTGCTCGGTGGCCTCGAGGAACTGCCCAATCAAGTGCTGCCAGTGTTGGGCGACCTGCTCGTCGTAGGTCGCTACTTCACCGAGAGCTTTCAGTAGCACGGCGTGTTCGCCAAAGAGCCGCGCGACATTCGTGAGCGCGCGCTCAAGCCGAACCGCCGGTTCGCCTTCGCCCGACCACCAAAGATTGGCTTGTTCGAGCAACAGCTCATTTACGTCGGCTGTCAGCGCCATCAGCAGCTCGCGCTTGTCGGAGAAATAGAAGTAGAAGGCTGTCCGCGTGATCCCAGCCTCGGTGGCGATTCGCTCCACTCCGAGGTCGGCGAATGAGGCCCCCTCAGCCAGTAGTGATTCGGTCGCTTCAAGCAGCGCGGCTTCGATCGCGGCCCGTTTTGCCGTCGGCGCGTTGCCCTGTCTAGATGGTGCGGCCATTACTGCGAGGCTACCAGCGGGCCGCCCCTACCCGCGTGTTTGCGGGGGTTTTCGGGGGCGCAAGGCGGTCGTCCTAACGGCCGCGTACGGTTTATTCAATGGTAGGTGACCATGGCCCTGAAATGTGGCGCGAGGGCCGTGGCGCCGCGGAAGCGTTCTCGCTGCTGCGCAGCTCTCTCTGGCGCGGCCACGGCGTAGCCCACGGTGACGGCCAGCCGGTGATGTTGATCCCCGGCTTTCTCGCCGGCGACCGCTCGTTGACGCTGATGGGCCAGTGGCTGAGGCGGATCGGCTACCGGACGCATGGCTCGGGTATCAGCGCCCACATCGGCTGCTCGGAGGAGACGGTCAACCAGATCGAGCAGCGCGTGATCGCACTTAGCGAGCGATACGGGCAGCCGCTCGCGCTGGTTGGGCAGAGCCGCGGTGGCAGCTGCGCCCGCGTGCTCGCGGTGCGCCAGCCCGATCGCGTCAACCGTGTGATTGCGCTCGGCTCGCCGCTGGTGGCGCAGATGGAGGACATCCACCTGCTGCTCCGGCTGCAGATCCGCGCCCTGCAGGAAGCACGCCGACTTGGCGCGCCAGGGCTGCTCGGCGAAGCCTGTGAGCGCAGCTGGCAGGCCTACACCTTTGGCCTTGAGCCGAACGGCTGCTGCAGCCAGTTCTGGAGCGACCTTGACGAGGACATCCCCGCGCGGACGCTCTTTGCCTCGATCTATTCGCGCAGCGACGGCGTTCTCAACTGGCGCGCCTGCCTCGACTCGGAGGCAATTCAGATCGAAGTCAACAGCTCGCACTGCGGCATGGCGGTCAATCGTGAGGTCTACGAGCAGGTCGGCAATCTGCTGCAGCTTGAGCTGGCTGGCGGCGCGCGTCAGCGGCTCCGCTCGGTCGCCGCGTAAAAGCGCTCAGCGCCGATTGTGGCAGCCGTTACGAACTGTTACGGGCACGCAGAAACGCGCGCCGATGCGATACGCTCGCCCGACCTGCGGCGAGTTTCCGCCCCCGGCCAACTCCCGTAAAAAATGTTTCCATCCACCACGAGCCTTCCCGCCCCCGCCATCAGCGAGCAACCAGCAAAACCGACGATGCGTGCCGCCAACGCCGGGATCATGCTGCTCGTCGTCGTCTGCCTCTGCGCGCTGGTCGGCTACGCGCTCGGTTCGCTCGTTGGGCTGCCAATCGCGATCGGCCTCGCCGGCCTGATCATCGGCCCGATCGTCGGCGTCGCCTTTGTCCGCTCCCGCTTCCGTGACCTCTAAGAAGATGCCTTACCTGCGCTACGCCGACCTGATTCTGCTCGCCGCTGCGCTGCCGGTATTCCTGCTCGCAGGCTGGCCGATGCTCGGCTACCTCGGCGGCGCCTTCGCTTGGTGCGCGCAGCGTGCAGTTCAGGCTTGGACGAACAAGAAGGCGTTGGAGTCGGAGAATCCCGCTCGCGTCGCTGGAATCGTCACCGGCTCGATGATCGGCCGCGGCTGGCTAGTAGCGCTTTCGGTCTTCGGCGTCGGCATGATCGAGAACGACGCTGGGCTCGCCGCTGGCGTGCTCTTCGTCGTCGTCTTCACCTTCTACTTCACGGTCTCGATCGCGACGCGCCCGCTCGATCAGCCGAAGGCGGGCCCTGCGGCATGATCAAAACTCGCCTCTTCGCCTTCGCCGCGACCTTTGCCGCCGTGCTCGCCTCGCCGGCTGGAGCATTCGCGCTGAATGTCAATGAGGACTACCAGCCGCAGGACGAGTTCATGCTCGATACATGGATTCCAATCGAGATTTTCGGGATCGACATGTCGATCAACAAGGCCGTCGTTTACGTGATCGCTGCCGCTCTGCTCTCTTGCATCACGCTTATTTACGTAGGTCACCGGATGAAGATGAAGCCGGGCCGACTTCAAGCCGCCGTCGAGATGTACTACGGACTAATCGAGAGCATGACGAAGGGCAACCTCAGCGGCAAAATGGTCAATCGCTGGTTCCCGTTCCTGGCGACGATCTTCCTCTTCATTTGGTACTCGAACATGATCGGTTACATCCCGTTGCCGACGAATACGCATGAGCCGGTCATGATCTTTGGCATCGAGGTTCCCTCGCTCGCGCTTTACGCGGCGACCGCGAACATCTCTGTGCCGCTCGTTCTAACTCTCGTCGTCGTGATCAGCTACCACATCGAGGGCATCCGAGCGAAAGGGCCGATCACGTACCTCAAGGGCTGGGTTCCGGCGGGAGTCGAAGGCCCTGCGGCGGCCCCGATCTTCTTGATC